>DAOWDR010000162.1 GCA_030638935.1 Desulfobacteraceae bacterium
CTTTAATTGTTTGTTCCTTGGTTTTATTATCAAGTGAAAGTTTGTATTGAAAACTGTCGGCCAGTGCCTGCCAGCTTGCTTCGATAATATCTTCCGACACCCCTATGGTGGAAAATATATTGTTGGTATCCCTGGACTCAATGAGAACCCTTACCTTGGAGTCTGTGCCGTCGGAGCCTTCAATTACCCGGACCTTGAAGTCAACCAGATGCATGTCGTCAATCTGGGGATAAATGGTGGTCAAGGCTTTTCTCAGGGCATTATCAAGGGCTGAAACAGGTCCGTCCCCTTCGGCCGAGGTGATCTCTGTCTTGTCCCCAACCCGGATTTTAATCATGGCATGGGAGTAGCAGGGTCTTTCCTTGTCCTTTTCCACCACCACCCTGAAGGATTCCAATTCAAAGTTGGAGACAAACTGGTCCGTGAGTTTTTCCATGATCAGTTTTAGGGAACCTTCGGCAGCGTCAAATTCAAACCCGTCGTTTTCCAGCTCCTTGATGCTGGATACAATCAAAGCCTTTTTACGGTCGTCATCTCCCAGGTCTACCCCAAGTTCCTTGGCCTTGTAGGCAATATTGCTTTTACCGGACTGCTCGGATACCAATACCCTGCGCTCGTTTCCCACAAGGTCGGGTTGTATGTGCTCATAGGCTTTTGGGTTTTTCATGATGGCCGATACATGGACACCGCCCTTGTGGGCAAAGGCGGATTTACCCACAAATGGCCTTGAGTTGACCGGGGGCATATTGGCGGTTTCCGAGACAAACCGTGACAGGTTTAAAAGTTTCTTAAGGTTTTCATCCTCCATGCAATTTTGTTTCATTTTAAGGGAGAGTATGGGGATAATGGCCGTGAGATCTGCATTCCCGCATCGTTCCCCATACCCGTTGATGGTGCCCTGGACCATGTTGGCCCCGGCATGAACGGCGGTCACGGAATTGGCAACTGCCATGGCGCAATCATTATGGGTGTGGATACCGAACAGGATGTCCGGCCTGCCATAGTCCTTAAAATAAGAGATTACTTCCCTTGTGATGGTCTCAATCTCACAGGGCAAAGAGCCCCCATTGGTGTCGCAGAGAACCAGGCAGGAGGTTCCGCCTTCAACCGCCGCTTCCAGGGTTTTAAGGGCATATGGTTTATTGGCCTTGTAACCATCGTAAAAATGCTCGGCATCATAGAGCACGTCCCGACCTCGGGCCATGAGATAGGCAATGCTTTCCCGGATCATGGCCAGGTTTTCTTCCTTGGTATTGGACATGATGGCTTCCACATGGAGATCCCATGATTTCCCGAAAATGGTAATTACCGGGGCCCCGGAATCGACGAGGGCACTTATGTTTGCGTCTTGTTCACAGGTTTTACCCTGGCGCCGTGTGGATCCAAAGGCGGCAATCTTGGCATTTTTGAATTCGACATCCCTTACCAGTTCAAAAAATTGTTGGGCACCGGGGTTGGATCCCGGCCATCCGCCTTCAATGTAGTGGATACCGATCTCATCTAATTTTATGGCTATTTTTAATTTGTCTTCCGGGGAAAAAAAGATGTTTTCTCCCTGCATCCCGTCCCTAAGGGTGGTATCATATAAAAGTGTGTTTTCCATTTTTATTTCCCGTTTTCCCTTGCCAGGGCAATGGAGCCTGTGGATGCAATTTCAACAATCCCCATGGGCTGTAAAAGGGAGACAAAGGCTTCATGTTTTTCTCTGTTCCCGCACATTTCAATGATATAATGGGAATGGCCCACATCCACGATTTTACACCGGAAGATGTCCACGATTCTTAAAATTTCGGCCCGTTTTTCCGGTTTTGCATGGACCTTTATCAGTGCCAGCTGCCGCTCCACATATTTTTTTTCGGTTAAATCATTGACCGTGATTACATTGATGAGCTTGTGTAATTGTTTTTTGATTTGCTCAATGATATGGGCATCACAATTGGTCACCATGGTAATCCGGGAGACATCGGGATCAATTGTGGTGGCAACGCTCAAAGAGTCAATGTTAAAGCCCCGGCCGGAAAAGAGTCCTGCAATCCTGGAAAGCACGCCTGGTTCATCATCCACAAGAATTGAGAGTAAGTATCTGTTAGTTTCCATTTGTTTTTTCCTTATATTAAACCAAAAGCATCTCAGTTATGGCCCCGCCTGCCGGCACCATGGGATAGACAGACTCTTCCCGTTCCACTATAAATTCCATTATAACTGTACCCGGGGTTTCAAGGCCAAGTTTCAGGGTTTCTTCCACTTTTGACGGATCTTCACATTTAAATCCTGTAGCGCCATAGGCCTGGGCCAGCAATACAAAGTCCGGGGCATTTTCCATGTTGGTGGAGGCATAGGCCTTGTCATAGAAAAATTCCTGCCATTGCCGCACCATGCCAAGATACCTATTGTTGAGAATAACAACCTTTACATCCAGCTTGGATTCAATGGCTGTCATGAGCTCCTGGATATTCATCTGGATGGACCCGTCTCCTGCAATATCCACAACCATCTTGTCCGGGCAGGCGGCCTTGGCCCCGATGGCCGCAGGCAATCCAAATCCCATGACCCCAAGCCCCCCGGAGGTTATAAAATGATTGGGTTTGTCAAAATGGTAAAACTGGGCCGCCCACATCTGGTTCTGGCCGACTTCCGTGGTGATGATGGCTTCACCCCGGGTTGCTTCGTAGAGTTTTTCCACCACAAACTGGGGCTTGATGATCTCTTCACCCTGTTCATATTTCAGGGGTGTGGTCTGTTTCCACTGCTCAATTTGGGTAAGCCAGGGGTTTCGGTCTTGTTTGAAATCTTCTGGATTTTCTTTTTCCATCAGCTCCAATATTCCCCTAAGAGCTGCTTTACAATCTCCCACAATGGGGCATTGAACCGGGATGTTTTTGTGGATTGAGGTGGGGTCAATGTCGATCTGGACAATTTTGGCATGGGGAGCAAATTTTTCGATATTCCCTGTGACCCGATCATCAAAGCGGACCCCTGCTGCAA
>DAOWDR010000031.1 GCA_030638935.1 Desulfobacteraceae bacterium
ATGTCCTGTGTTCATCGTTAAATAATCTGACGGATCCGCCCTGGTATGCTTTTGACTGGTTTGTTTTTTTAAATCATGAACCAGTATAATTGTTTTTTTGTCCAATCCACTCGAACCCCTTTGCCTATACAAATATTAGGACGAGGGCAGTTGTTTCAATTGGTGGTTGACATATCGACCTCTATTCGTTAGAAAGACCAACATACTTTACTGAAAGATTAGCTGAAACAGGTTTAATTCTAATTGGTTTTTGGAGTTATAGGACCGAGGTATTTCTTCATACTGCTCCATGGATCACAACAGGTCTTTAGAACAGCACCCGGGAGGATAAAATGAACAGCAAATCGACCACAGGTAGCTCTCCGCATCCACCAATCAAACCTAAAAATGGTATGGTTCCGTTTTTGGTCATATCTATTCTTTTTTTTGTGCTAGTTGCAGCACCGTTTATGGGAATAGCTGATGCAACCCCGGGTGAAGCCATGTACAATAAGATTTCAAATGCGGCAAATGGTAAAACTAATCCTTTGCTATTGGAAAAGCTTAATTTGAAATCCAGCAGTCTTGAGTGGGAGAATGCATCAGAAATTGAATTTGTCGGTAATTTGAGAATTATTAAGAGCAGAATTCAAGGCGCCTCCAAATCAGGATCAAGTGTCTATCTGGTGAGAAAACTTACAGGTGAGTTGCTGATCCTTTCAGTTCCGGAAAATATGGATCAATTGGATTCAACTTCCCCCTATGTTAACCTGGATAGCGCCTTTGAAAGCAAAAACCTGTTTAAATTGAGAACAATGGAGGTATCCCTAGCAGGTGACACATATGTTTTTGCGCAATTGTTGGAAAAACCCGCTCAATTGCCCATGGACAGGTTGTTCAAAATTTGCATAATTCTCATGTTGTTTTTTGTAATGGTAGGAATGGGTATGACCCTAACAATCGCAGACTTTGCCCTTGTCATTGCAAAGCCGCGGGGGATCATCATCGGTCAGATTTTGGTTTTTGGACTCATGCCTTTTTTGGCAATGGTTCTAGGGCATGTTCTGGGCTTTTATGAGAACTATCCTTTTATTTTCGTCGGGTTGATTTTGATTACAGCAACCCCTGGCGGTGTAACTTCAAATCTGATGACCTATTATGGCAAAGGCGATCTGGCTCTCTCCATTTCATTGACATCATTTTCCACGGTACTTTCCCTTGCTTTTACCCCGCTGTTACTCGCTTTATATTGTGCTAACATGCCCGAGATTGCTATCCCTGTAAAAGTTGTAGTTCAAACAATCATGATTTTGGTTATTATTCCTCTGATCTTAGGCATGTTATTTCGCTGGAAAAAGCCGGTTGCAGCGAAGAAGGCGACTCCATTCTTCTCCGCCTTGGGGATTATTGCCTTACTCGTATTGATAATCGCCGGCATTTTGAGTAACCTAAATATTTTTGTGGATACAGCACGCTACGGTTTTACATTTTATTTTACCATTTTTGCTATCACCATGCTGGGTATGTTGCTGGGAATTCTTTTTTCCAAATTGTTTGGAATAGATAATTACCAGGCCCGGGCCATTTCAATTGAAACTGGTTTGCGTAACTCTGCCCTTGCCATGACCATGGCTTTATTAATTCAGGATTCCATGGGTGATTTTTTTAGTTCTATGTTTGTCACCGCTGGTATTTTTGGATTAGTTATGTATTTGGCCGGGGTGATTTCAATTTATCTGTATCGATATATTCTGCCCATTGAAACAAAAATTGAAACACCCAATGAAAATATAAAATAGTATGCAGGTTTTTTGCACCGGACCAGAGGCAGGTGTTCAAATTCTTATGCCAAAGGACTGCCATAGTACATGATATTGTCCTTGACAACCCATTGAATAAATGTAAAAAAATATATGACTGAGCGCTCGTTCAAGAGCATATAAAGCTGGAAAATTGGAACACAGGCAGTAAAGGAGTGGGAATTTGGCAAAAACTAATAATACATCAACTTCAGTGGCTGATGAAGAGGTCCCCACCCAGATAAAGAATCCTGAACTTGTCCGGGAGAGACGACGACATATTATTGATTCAACGGTCACCCTGTTCATCCAACACGGCTACCATAAGACCACAACACGGATGATTGCCAAAGCTGCCAATTTTTCCATTGGGTCTTTATATGAATATGTCAGCTCCAAGGAAGACCTGCTGTATCTGGTCTGCAAAGCCATCCACGAGGAGGTTCAGGATGCGGTGGAAGATGCATTGTCCAACAGTGCAAAGGAAAAAGAACAACTGGCCGAGGTGATCCGGCAATACTTTTATGTGTGTGATAAGATGGCGGACCATATCCTGATGATGTACCAGGTCACCCAGTTTTTGCCCCAAAAATGGAAGGAGCAGGTGCTGGTAAATGAATTGAACATCACGGATATTTTTATTAAAACCCTAGGACAATTATCGGGTAAGAATAATTTTCCCAAACTTGACGGGAAAATTTTGAATCTTGTGGGGCACAACATCTCTGTTCTGGGGCAGATGTGGGCATTTCGCCGTTGGCATTTGA
This sequence comes from Desulfobacteraceae bacterium, assembly GCA_030638935.1. Lineage (GTDB taxonomy): Bacteria > Desulfobacterota > Desulfobacteria > Desulfobacterales > Desulfobacteraceae > NBML01. The sequence goes on from DAOWDR010000031.1 coordinate 2,546, forward strand.
AAAAAGAATTTACCATTGACGAATATATCTCCATTCAAACCGATTTTATTCTGGGCCTCATATTATAAAAAAATAAAATTTGTATTTATTTTTTTATTTTTATGTGCCACTACATAGAATATAAACTCTGTTTAGTTTAGTCAAACTCTCGGTTTTTTGAAAAGGAGAAGTCATGAACGCAGAACCTGAAGTATATAAGCCTATCAATTCAGTTAAAATCGTAACTGCCACCTCTTTATTTGACGGCCATGATGCCTCCATCAATATCATGCGCCGAATTTTGCAGGATTCAGGAGTCGAGGTTATTCATATCGGCCATAATAGATCTGCAAAGGAAGTTGTGGATGCCGCCATTGAAGAAGATGCCCAGGGAATTGCCGTCTCCAGCTACCAGGGCGGACATGTGGAATATTTTAAATACATGGTGGACCTCTTAAAGGAAAGGGGGGCCTTCCGCATCAAGATTTTTGGAGGCGGAGGCGGGGTGATCATCCCCTCGGAAATGGATGAATTGCATGCCTATGGCGTCACCCGGATCTATTCCCCTGAAGATGGTACAAACATGGGACTCCAGGGAATGATAAATGACATGATTAAGTCCATGGATAACCCCTCTGTGGAGTTTGATCAACTGGACTATTCAAGCTTAACCATTGACAATAAATATGTTACTGCCAATTTTATCTCTGCAGTTCAGGAAGCATGTGTCTCCCATAAAGACAAAATAGAAGATATCATGGCCAATATTCGTAAGGTGGCAGATGGTCGGGATGTCCCGGTCATAGGTCTTACC
>DAOWDR010000331.1 GCA_030638935.1 Desulfobacteraceae bacterium
AATGTTATGATAGCAATAAAGAGGGCAAAAAAAATTGCCCGGACAGGCAAAGGATAAATATGAGTTTAAAACTAAGTTTGGAAGACCAAATTGAAACTGCTGAGGTTATTAGCCTTTATAAGGCAAATGCCTGGTCGTCGGCCGAACAGCCTGATAAATTAATATCCGGTTTAAAGAATTCAGATTCTCTGGTTACAGCAAGGATATCAGGAAAGCTTGTTGGAATAGGAAATGCAATATCCGATGGCAGTCTGGTCGTTTACTATCCGCATATGCTTGTACATCCAGACCATAAGGGGAAAGGGATTGGGCGTTCAATGATGGAGTTGTTACAAAAGAAATATTTTTCATTTCACCAGCAAATGTTAACAGCAGATGCCCAGGCAATCGGTTTTTACAAGACCCTTGGGTTTGAGCGTGCAGGAAAGACAGAGCCGATGTGGATTTATTCCGGTAATGAGCATTTATGAGTATTATGATCCCTGGAGAAGGAGTTTGATTTGGAGAAATAAGATATCCAAATGGGGATTTTTTTTGTAAAGGATGTGTGATTTACTGCTAAAAAGTCAAAAAAACTTGACTTTTTAGCTTGTTTCACGGTACTAAGCCCATGTAAATATGGATAAATTTTAAAAGTAAGGGTGTTTGAATGATTGTTTTGGCAAATTTTTTTGAAGCAATTGCTGTGGTACTGGACTATGCGTTGAGTATATATATGTGGATAATTATTGCGGGTGCTGTACTTTCCTGGGTAAGCCCTGATCCATACAATCCCATCGTTAGATTTATAAATACAGCTACCGAGCCTGTGTTCTATCAGATTAGAAAAAGACTTCCGGTCAGTTTTGGCGGACTTGATATATCTCCTATAATTGTGATTTTAGCGATCATTTTTCTTCAGACATTTGTTGTGAACAGCCTCCATGGGCTGGCACGCTCAATTGTTTAATTTTCAAAAAGGAGTTTTTCTATGGGGGTAACACCACTGGTTGTAAGGCAAAAGGAATTTACGACCCGGTTCAGAGGGTTTGATGTTCAGGAAGTGGATCTGTTTCTTGAGGAAATTTCAAAGGAACTTGAGTCCCAGAGTCATTCCATTGAAGAGGTGAAACTGGAAAACCACCGTCTGGGTCTTGAAAATCAGGGATACAGGAAAAGAGAAGATTCCATGAAAACGGCTATGATTCAGTCCCAGAAGGTATTGGATCAGATGAAGGAAAACGCTAAAAAAGAGGCCCAGCTCACAATTGCCAATGCCGGAGTGGAAGCGGAAAAAATTTTAAACCGTGCCCATAAGAGGCTTTCCCAGCTTCACAGTGATATCATTGAACTCAAACGCCAGAGAATCCAGCTTGAGATGCAGATCTCTGCGGTGCTTGAGTCCCATTCAAAAATGCTTGAGATGACCAAGGAAGAGAATAAGGCAGCAGACGAAACTGATTCTACCTTGAAATTCATTAAACAGGCATAACTTTTCCATAAACCATGAAAAAAAGGTGCCCAAATGGCTGAGATTGATGCTTTTTTTAAACTTATGCATGAACAGGGCGCATCCGACCTTCATCTGGCATCGGGCCAGCAGCCGGCATTGAGGCTTGATGGTGATATTGAGCGGATCAAGTACCAAGAGTTGTCCAGCGATAAACTGAGGGGGATTCTATATGAAATTACCTCCCAGGAAAAAATAAAGGTCTTTGAGGAAACCGGGGATGTGGATTTCGGGTATGAAATCCCGGGCTTGGCCAGGTACAGGGCCAATTATTTTATGCAAAAAAACGGAATATCCGCTGTTTTTCGTGAAATCCCCTCCAATGTACTGACCGCAGAGCAACTGGGTTTGCCTTCGGTGATTTCCAAACTGGCGGACCTGCCCCGTGGCCTGGTGTTGGTAACCGGTCCCACAGGGTCTGGTAAGTCCACCACCCTTGCCGCCATTGTCGATCACGCCAATAGAACCCGGAAAGATCATATCATCACGGTTGAAGATCCCATAGAATTTGTTCATCAAAGCCGCAGCTGTATTGTGAATCACAGGGAAGTGGGACTCCATACCCAGACCTTTTCCTCCGCTCTTCGTGGGGCATTGCGTGAAGATCCGGATATCATACTGGTAGGAGAGCTGAGGGATCTTGAAACCATTTCCCTTGCCATTGAAGCTGCCTCAACCGGTCACCTTGTATTTGGTACTCTTCATACTTCCAGCGCACCCAAAACCGTTGACAGGATTATTGAGGTTTTTCCGTCCACTGAACAGGCTCAGATCCGGTCTACCCTGTCCGACGGGTTGCGGGCAGTGGTTGCCCAGGTATTGTTCAAACGGGTGGATCAAAAGGGCCGTTGTGCAGCCATGGAGATTCTTATCGCTACTCCTGCGGTACGGAACCTGATTCGGGAAGGAAAAACCCACCAGATTCCCTCCATGATTCAGACGGGGAAACAATATGGCATGCAATTATTGGATGATGCCATCATGGAATTATATAAAAAACATTGGATCAGTCCGGATGAGGCCTATGCCAAGGCCAATAATAAGGGTATTTTCAGGCCCTTCCTGAAAACACCGCCCACTGATTTTACAGAAGCATGATTTAGATTTGAAAACCCGGCTGGATAAATATGCTTATCTTAATATGAATAGGGGGATGGCGTGAAAAAACAGCAGATTGATCATATCCTTTCAAAGATGCTTGATTCCCACACCGATGTTTCTGATTTGAATCTGACACCGGGTAAGCCGCTCCAGGTGGAAAGCTCAGGCCAGCTGGTCCCAGTTGAAATTGAGCCGGATTATGCCATCCTGACTCCTTTTCAGACTGAAGTTTTTGCTCTGAATTTATTGAATAATAATCGGAAACTGACCGAAATCCTGATACGGGAAGGCTCCTGTGACCTTTCCTACCAGCTTGGCACAAAGGCCAGGTTCCGGGTGAACATTTTTTCACGGTCCGGCAAATATTCCATTGTTTTAAGGAAGCTTGAAACCAAAATTCCCACCATTGAGGAGCTGAACCTGCCCAAAAGTTTTCTGCCCATGGCCGATGAGAAAAACGGGATTATTTTTGTCACAGGCGCCACAGGCTCTGGTAAGTCCACCTCCCTTGCAGCCCTTCTGGACAAAATCAATGAAACCAAGTCCGTCCATGTGATTACCCTTGAGGATCCCATCGAATATCAGCATTCCCAGAAAAAATCCACCTTTAACCAGCGGGAGCTGGGCATGGATTTTGATACCTTTGCCAGCGGGTTGCGGGCTGCCCTGCGCCAGGCCCCCAAGGTGATCCTGGTGGGAGAGATGCGGGACAGGGAGACTGTTGAAATAGGGCTCACTGCTGCAGAAACCGGTCACCTGGTTTTTGGAAC
>DAOWDR010000429.1 GCA_030638935.1 Desulfobacteraceae bacterium
ACAAAAACGCATGGACTCAAAGACAAAACACGGGAACCTAAAGGCCCTAAGAAAAAAAATCACCCATTAGACCCAATTTCCACCATAATTAAACCTTGACAGACTCAGAATGAGAGAGATAAGGAACCCCTGGAAAATGACCCCTGAACTAATGAAAAAAGATCTTTGCCGTTTACGGACGATTACCACCTTTGTTGTCCTTGAAAAGGATGTTTCTACCTGGAAAGAGACCATCTCCCTTGCCGGGAAATTTTGCAGTAAATTGTCAGGAAAATTTCAGGAACAGGGATATGAGGTTCAGTCTGTCCGCATGGTGACCAATCCCTTTGGTGAATATCTGGATACCAGTACCGTGGCCGGGGCAAGATCCGGGCTTGATACCCTGACCCATTTGCTTAATGGCCCGGATATGCCGGATTTGCGAATTAGGTTTGCCATTGGTGAGGCAAAAACCCGGGAAGAAATTTTACTTTTGCCCTCTTTGATCAAGGACTATGGAGATTTGTGCAATGCCTGTGTGAATGTCGGATTTGACGAATATGGAATTCCGGATAATACACTTGTTACCAGTGCGGCGAAAGCTGTGCGGGAGATCAGCCGGATCACAGACCAGGGGGAAGGTAATTTTAATTTTACAGTGAATTTTAACTGCGATCCTTATATCCCCTATTTTCCGGCCGGTTACCATGGCAACACCCGGGGCAATTGTTTTGTCATTGGCCTTGAAACCCCGGATTTGCTGGTCAAAACTTTGGAATTATTGCCCGGGAGGCAAGATCACAATGATAACTTTAAGGCGGCCTATGAGGGCCTTGCCGCTGCCCTCCAATACCATGTGGACGATGTGGTTTCCATTGTTGATGCCTTTGGCCGGGATGACGGATTTGAATTTGTAGGGATTGACAGTTCTGCTGCTCCTTCCAAGGGGTGTTCTTCCATGGTCCGGGTTTATGAACTGCTTGGGGTTGAGTATTTTGGAGCCGCAGGGACGGTTGAGGCTTCGGCCTTGTTAACAAAAATTTTTAAATCTGTCTCCGGGGTGCCCCTTGTCGGTTTTTCCGGCCTGATGCTTGCTGTGACAGAAGACCATGGCCTGGCAAAGGGTACCAAAAAGGCCCAGTTTGATATTCGCTCCCTTTTGATCTATAGCGCAGTTTGCGGCATTGGGCTGGATACAGTCCCCATACCCGGTTCTACCCCCATAAAAAAGATTGCGGCCCTGATGCGGGATACAGGGATAATGGCCCATCGCCTGGACAAACCTTTGACTGTACGCCTTTTTCCCGTGCCCGGACTCAATCCAGGGGATATAACGGCATTTGAAAGCGATGATTTGTGTAATTGTGCGGTTCTTGCCGTGCCTTGAGTATTTATTCTAACTGATTTTCTGACTTTTTAATAAGGAGATAAATAATGACAAATTCTATTTTTTCACCCATAATCATCAATGGTATCACCTTTAAAAATCGTATTGGCGTGGCTCCCATGACCAGAATGTCTGCAGGTGACAACAGCATTCCCAGAAAAGATGTATTGGATTTTCTGGTGGCCCGGGCAAAGAATGATGCAGGGCTTGTCTATAATGAGGCTATTGTTACGGATTATGAAAGCGCCCAGGGGTACCCGGGCCAGGCAAGGATTTTGAACCAGGACCAGGTGGATGCCTGGAAGGCGGTAACCGACAAGATCCGCAGCCACGGAGCTGTGTCCGTCTGCCAGGTTTTTCATTGTGGACGCATGGCCTATGAAGGGATCAACCCGGCCAACCGGGTTATTGGTCCCAGTCCCATTGCCCCCGGCCAGGACAACCCCTTGACCCAAAAACCCTATCCTTTGCCCGAACAGATGAGCCGGTTTGACATGGATCATGTGATTGCAGGGTTTGTAGAGACTGCTAAAGGGGCAATGGCCGCAGGATTTGACGGCCTTGAACTCCATTGCGCCCATGGTTATCTGCTCAACCAGTTTTTATCTGCCTATTCCAACCAGAGAACTGATGATTACGGAGGAACCATGGAAAACCGCTACCGGTTTATCCATGAGGTGATAGCGGCGGTCCGTCCGATGATTCCAAGTGATCGCCTGCTCATCGTCCGGGTTTCCAATTGGGGAATTGCCGACATGGATGTTTCCTTGTTTGAGGATAAAGCCGAGTGGCAGCAGATGATTCAGCTTTTTTCCCGGGAACCCATTGATGCTATTTCATTGTCCACCTATGACTTCAGTGCAAAGGCCTTTGGCACGGATCAAAACATGACCCAGATTACCCGGGAGGCAACAAAACTGCCTATTCTGATTTGCGGAAAGATCCATGACCGGAAAACTGCGGATGAGGCCTTCCAGGATGCCGATATGGTCCTGGCCGGTAAATCCATGCTCCTGAATCCGTTCTGGGTGCCGGATCTAAAAGCTGGTAAGGAATTAAAATTGTATGGATCGGATGAGGCAGGCATCGCCTACACAGACACCCCCCTTCCCTGATGGGAACATGGAAACCCGTGGCCTGGTAAAATACCAGGCCATGGAAATTTTTTCTATCTTAAAACCTGTATTTTAATCCTGGTATTTGAACGAGATGCGCATATTGGTTCTGAATTGAGCAGGCTTGCCGTCTTCTATCTTAATATCAAGCTTGGTGACCTCTGCGATTCGTAAATCCCTTAAAGATTGTGATGCCCTTTTAATTGCGTTTGTAGCGGCATCTTCCCATGATGAAGGGCTTGATCCAACCAGATCAATAATTTTGTAGGTACTGTCAGTCATGATTCTTCTCCTTAAAAAAATGGATTAAAAAAATGTAAGTGTGACAGAAGGTAGTTGAGCAGACATATAGGCCAAAAAAGAAATGAGTCTTACGGAATTTTGTAATTATATTCTATTTGTTAATAATGTACAATGTTTTTTAGAAAATTTGATGGTATACAGGTGCCGGAAGCAGCCATTGCAAAATATATGGAGAGGAGATCCCATGGAAAATAAATCTCTGGTGTTTGAAAAACATTATAGTGATTATCTTCAACAATTAGAAACTCTGGATTTTGAGGCAATCGCCCTGAAACTGGGCGGGCAGGTAAATAAAAATTCCCAGGGCAAATTTTTGGCTTTATCTCTTTTTGGCCAGTCCTTTAATATTTCTCCCCAGGGGATTACGGATTCGTCAGGGAAAAAACCCTACTACGATATCTGCATTATCCTGTGTCGTCATTTGCTCATGTGTCCGGAGATATCGCCCCATGAACGGCAGTGGGTTGCGTTCAGGGATCTGAAGGATTCCGGTCCCTTGACTGTCTATTTCCGGGACAACGTGGAACAGTCCATTACCAAAGGGTTTGCCGGGAAAATTGAGGAACTCAAACAATGCATGGCGGCTTTGAGCGGGTATGCGCCCAGTCTGGATGTAAGTTATGACCTGGCCATGCAGGTGGATGGGCTGCCAAAAATTCCCATGGTGCTGCTTTTCAATGATGCAGAGGAATTGTTTCCCCCGAAATGTTCAATCCTTTTTGAGAAACAGGCGGAAACATACCTGGATGCAGAATGCATTGCCATGCTTGGGCATCGGCTGGCAAGCCAATTGAAGCATGCCCGGAATAAATAAGGCTTGGAATACCCCCTAAACCCAGGGCATTGACAATGACAGATACGGCCAGGAGATTGAACTCTATTTTTTCAATGGCCGGAGCAATCCTTCCTGGGCCACACTGGCCACCAGGGTCCCGTCCCTTGTGTAGATGGAGCCGATGCTAAGCCCCCTTCCTTCAGCGGCACTAGGGCTTTTCATGACATAGAGGAGCCAGTCATCCATGCAAATTTCCCTATGGAACCATATGGAATGATCCAGGCTTGCCACCTGCATATCCGGTGACCAAAAGGTTTTGCCGTGGGGATACAGGGATGTTGAAACCAGATGAAAATCCGAGGCATAGGCCAGAATATACCGGTGGGCAGCTGCATTTTCGGTTGGGATTTTGTCAATTGCCCTGAACCAGATATATTTTTCCGGGGGCATCGGGGTGGGAGAAAAGGGGTTTACCGGGTTGACCACCCGGAGTTCAATGGGCTTTTTGCAGAGCAGCTTTTCAAGGATGGCCGGGGGTATTTGATCAGAGAGGCGTCTGGCCATCTCAACCTCGGATTCAATGCCCTCAGGCCCTTTAATGTCCGGCATGGGGTCCTGGTGGGTATAGCCCTGTTCCCCCCTGTGAAAAGAGGCGGCCATGGAGAAAATAGCTACCCCTTTTTGTACCGCTACCACCCGGCGTGTGACAAAGCTTTTTCCGTCACGGATGCAGTCCACGGTATAGACAATGGGTTTTGTGGCATCTCCGGCCCGCATGAAATATCCATGGAGGCTGTGGGCATGAAAATCAGGTCCCATGGTCCGGGAGGCGGCAGACAGTGACTGGCCAATGACCTGGCCGCCAAAGACATTGCCGTACCCAAGATCCTGGCTCTGCCCCCTGAAAATATTTTCTTCAATTTTTTCTAGGTTTAGCAGCCAAAGCAATTCTTCCAGAACATTTCCATCATAGCAGACATTCATTTATATTTTCCTTTTTTATAAACACCTTCCGGCAGTTTATTCTTCTGTTGAAGGAGCCATCATACCACCCCTTGGAAAGGAATTGAATCGGTTTTTCAATGTGGTCTTTGTTGTCCTAAAAAGCACAAACGGAAAAATGACTTGACATAAGATTCTTAATCAACTTAATGTATACATTAATAATTTTAGGGGCAATTTAATGGCAAAAAAGAATCTGGAAGAATTTGCATACAAATCCATTATCCGGTTGATTCTGGATAACCATTTCAAACCCGGGGATTTTTTGCTTGAAACAGAATTGTCAGACTCCCTGGAACTAAGCCGGACCCCGGTTCGACATGCCCTTGGACAACTGGTTGCAGAAGGGTTTTTAGATAAAAAGAAGAAAAAAGGCTGCTTTATTCCGGCGGTCAGCCCGGAAGATGCCCGCCATGTTTTTTTCGCAAGGGAAAATATTGAGGGTTTGGCTGCAACTTCTGCTGCACGGTATGTGGCAGATGGGGATGTGGCATTTCTCTATGGTCTCCTTGAAAAGGAGACAGCCTTGGCCCAATGCCCTTCAAAACTGGCCTATGTACGTGTCAATGAAGCATTTCACCTGGGTATCGCAAGGATTAGCCAAAATAAATATTTGGAGCAATACTGCCGCCATGCATTTTGGCGTTCCCATACCTATATTTTCTTTTTTGATAAATATTATACCGGGAAATTGGTTTCAGGTAATCAGGAAACAGGCCCCAGGCAGCACTTGCAAATTGTACAGGCCATTGAAAACCGGAATGAGGAAAAGGCTGGAAATTTGATGAAACAGCATGTGCGCACCACATTTGAACAATTATTTCTCAAATTGTAGCCCTTTTTTAGGAAAATGTTTTTGATGTATACATTAAAGGTTTCCACAGGGCATTCATAATTATTAACATATATAAACAAAACAGATGAGGTATATATGAAAATTTTAGTTCTCGGCGGGTGCGGTATCCAGGGAAGAACCGCACTCCATGATCTGGCTTCCGACGATGGGGTCAGTGAGGTTATCTGTGCAGATATCCAGTTTGATGAATTGTCTAAAATAGCCGGTTTTACCAACATGGAAAAGATTACCCAGGTACGGGTGGATGCGGAAAATAAGGCAAGCCTGCTGGACTTGTACAAACAGGTGGACGTGGTCATTGATCTTTTGCCAAAGGAGTTTAAAACTTTTGTATATGAGGCAGCCCTTGAGGCAAAGGTGAATGTGGTCAACACCAATTATGCCTATTCTCCCGAAGCCCTTGATAAGAGGGCCAAACAGGCTGGGATCACAATCATGCCTGAATGTGGGCTGGATCCGGGGATAGATCTTGTTATCTACGGGGATGCAAGGCAAAGGTTTGATAGTCTGTCTGTTATCAATTCCTATTGTGGCGGGTTCCCCGAGCGAAAGGCCTGCACCAATCCAATGAATTATAAGGTTTCCTGGATCTGGCGGGGGGTATTGAGTTCCATCATGCGGGAGGGCCGGATCATAAGAGACGGAAAAACCATTGATATTCCCGGGGAAAATCAACATGATCCTGTTTTTGTACATCCCATTGAATTTCCGGGACTGGGCACCCTGGAAGCTATTCCCAACGGGGATGCTGTTTTTTTCACCGACCGCATGGGTGTGACCAAGGATATTGTCCACACCGGCCGTTATTCTTTGCGCTGGCCCGGGTGGAGTGATTTCTGGCGGCCTTTGAAAGAATTGGATTTTTTAAGTGAAGACCCAGTGCCGGGGCTGGGCAGCAAGGTTTCTCCCAGGGATTTTTTAGATAAGCATCTAGGTCCTAGAATGAAATACCGGGAAGATGAAAAGGATTTGATCGCCATGATCAATATTTTTGAGGGGATCAAAGACAATAAATCCATGAGGCTGACAAGCTCCATGCTTATTGAGCGGGACCTTGATACTGGGATTCTGGCCATGAGCAAGGGGGTGGGATATACCGCCTGTATTGTGGCCAAGATGATTGCAAGGGGAGAAATTACTGAAAAAGGTGTCTTGTCACCCCTGACCCATATTCCTGTGGCTCCTTTTATGGAGCGCCTGAAAAAAAGAGGCATTGAGGTTAAAGAAACAATGGAGTAGATATAAATATAGCATATACT
>DAOWDR010000163.1 GCA_030638935.1 Desulfobacteraceae bacterium
GATAGAAGAAGATATGTTTATCATAAGGTCAGCGCTATCTTTTATCATCTAAGACAGAAGATCTATATGGTATTTTCTTTTACTGAATAGGATGCCATGCCATATACTGGAGAACTCATTGCCATTACCACTGTATTGTGCTGGACCGTCAGCGTCCAGTTTTTTGAGGCGGCCGCCAAAAGGGTGGGAGCCACCCCGGTCAATATCATCCGGATCACAACGGCCCTTATCCTTTTCGGGGTGTTTTTATTTTTTAAAAACGGGACCCTTGTCCCCTTGGACTTTCCCCTTGAATCCTGGATCTTTCTTTCCCTTTCAGGCATCATTGGGTTTTTTCTTGGAGATATCTGTCTGTTCAAGGCTCTGGTTGAAATCGGTCCCAGAATAGCTTTACTGATCTTCAGTCTCTCAGCCCCGGTGGCAGCCCTGGCCGGCTGGGCATTTCTTTCTGAAACCTATGTGCTCCACCAATGGGTCGGGATGCTGGTTACCCTGGCAGGGGTGGGTCTGGTAATCTTTGAAAAAAAAGAGCCCAAAAATTTATCCAAACTATTGCGGCAACGGGCCATTACCATCAAGGGCATATTGTTCGGAATAGGTGCCATGCTGGGCCAGGCTTTCGGATATGTCCTGAGCAAGGCCGGGATGCAGACAGAAAACGGCTATCTGGATGCCTTTGCCGCCACCCAGATCCGTGCCCTGGCTGCCTTTGTCTGTTTTATCATCTTTTTTACCCTGACCCGGGAGTGGCGCCGGGTGGTCCGGGCGGTAAAAGACACCAGGGCCCTTGTTTTTACGGCCACAGGCGCAATCATTGGGCCATTTCTCGGAGTATCCTTGTCACTCATGGTTTTGCACTACCTGTCCACGGGGGTGGCATCTACTTTTTTATCCATGACTCCGGTGTGTATCATTCCCTTTTCCATCTTCCTCCACAAGGAACATGTATCCATTAGAGCCTTTATTGGTGCCATTGTTGCCGTGTGCGGCATCTGGCTTTTGATGACGGCCTGAAAATAAAAAAGTTTTGTTTTCAAAACTTTTTTATTGGGGAATCAGGCGCATTTTAAGAAACCGGCAGATGGATCACAAAACGGGAGCCCTTGCCCGGTTCCGAGACAACACTCATTTTACCATTGTGGTTATCGGTGACAATGAAATAGGAAACGGACAGACCAAGCCCCGTACCCTGGCCAACGGGCTTGGTGGTAAAAAAAGGTTCAAATATTCGCTTCTGGGTTTCCCCATCCATGCCGGGTCCGTTATCCTGGATTTCAATGACAACATTATCCCCCTGGGGAGCAACCTTTAGATAGAACCTGTGGGTTTCCGATGGCCCAAGCTCCTGCATGGCTTCTGCACAATTTTTAAGAATATTAAAAAAAACCTGCTGGATCTTAGTGATTTCGCACAAAACCATGGGAGTCTCGGGATGATAGTCCCGGACAATCTTGATTTTCTTAAAATCATATTGTTTTTTCAGATCATAATCACTGCCGGCAAGTTCCAATGTCTGATCAAGGATAGCGGCAATATTCTGGGGAATTTTTCCAGAATAATCCTTCCTTGAAAAACTTAACATGTTCTGGACAATCTGGGAGGCCCTGATCCCTGCCTGGTTAATGGACTCAAGCTGTTTGGTAATCCCCCGGTGGTTCATGAATTCCCTGATGACCCCAAGGGTGGTTCCTACTGCCTTGGCAGATGCAATACTTGCCGGGACATCTTCATGGATTCTTTTTAGGACCACCTGGGCATTCTGCATCATCCCGGCCAGGGGATTGTTGATCTCATGGGCCATGCCGGCGGCAAGGCCACCCACTGACATCATTTTTTCCGACTGCACCACCATCTGTTCCATTCTAACATGATCTGTGACGTCATCCACCCGGATAACAGTTCCTTTCACATACTTGGAGATGAGCGGATAAACAGTTATATCCTCGAACACCTGCTCTTGATCCTTGGTCCGCACCTGTTTGGGCAAAAAACAAATTTCTCCACTGGCAAGGGTAGCCCGGATTTTGTCCTTCAGGGATTCAAACCCTGGGACCACATCCACAATGGGTTTTCCAAGGGCATCCAACACCTTTACACCGGATAATTCTTCCGCCAGGATATTCCATTGTGTAATTCTCAGCTCAGGGTCCAGACTAATCAGCATGCTGGGCATTGAATTAAGAATATTATCGATATAATCCCTGCTTTTTTTCAATGCCACAGAGGTCTTTTGGTGCTGATCTATTTCAGATTCAAGGGAGCTAACTTTTTCCTTTACAGCATCCCGCATGGTCAAAAGGTTGGCTGCCAGGGCTCCTAATTCATCCCTTCTATGAACAGCAATGGGATGATCCAGATGCCCTGTTGCAATTTTTTCAGAACTGTTTTGCAATTCCTTTAGGGGCCTTGCAAATCGTATCAATAATACAAAGCTCATCACACATCCCAAAATCAGGTCAAGGATAACAATCTGCCATAGAATGGACTTTTTCAGCGTCTCTACCCTTTGGGTGAGCAATTGTGTTGTGGCGATGATCTCAAGATCGCCGATGTGCTCTCTCTTGAATGAAATGGGAAATTGGATGAATTTTCCGTTTTTTTCAAGGTCAAACTTATCAAGGGCATCGGTTTCAAAGGTAAGGTAAATTTTCTTTAAATCCCGGATGGTGATTTTAATAATTTCCGGTTTTTTTAATGCAGCCTCACAGATAGCCTGGCAGGCTTCATCATCAAAATTAAACAATGCCGTGGAAAGGCTGGCCGACAATTGGACCGCCTCGTTTTCAAGAACCTGTTCCAGGTTGTCTTGAAAAGCAATGGTCTGGGTCTTGATCTGATACAGGCCGAATATGGCCAGCACAAAGGTGGGAATTCCAATGACAATTAGGCTAAACTGGATTGACAGATTATGAAGGTTAAACCCGGTTTTTTTTTGGTTCATACACCCCTTGCCTGCAATAGGTTTTAAGGACTATACAATTACTTTAACACACCACTTTGAAAATGCAATAGTTAAGGCCGGTGGATTTCACAAGGGCGGGACAATTGAATTATTCCGCTTTATTTAGTATACTGATGCATTTATTTAAAATAAGTTAACCCTTGTGGAGCCTTTATACTTCCATGTTTCTTCCCACCACCCCAAACGAATTGAAAAAACTGAAAATCAAACAGCTGGATATTATCCTGGTCACAGGAGATGCCTATATCGACTCTCCCTTCATGGGGGTAAGCCTCATAGGAAAAGTGCTTGCGGACAAAGGATATAAGGTGGGCATCATTGCCCAGCCTGATATTGAGGGTGCGGACGATATTTCCCGGCTGGGGCAGCCAAGGCTTTTCTGGGGTATTACCGCAGGGGCTGTGGATTCCATGGTGGCCAATTATACGGCATCTAAAAAAAGAAGACAAAAGGATGACTACACACCCGGCGGCATCAACAATTGCAGGCCGGACCGGGCGGTGATTGCCTATAGCAATCTGATCCGGCGATATTTCAAACCAACATCTCCCATTGTTCTAGGAGGAATCGAGGCCAGCCTGAGACGGATTGCCCATTATGATTTCTGGTCCAACAAAATCCGGCGCTCCATCCTCTTTGACGCCCGGGCAGATTATCTGGTTTACGGAATGGCCCATGCCAGCATTATTAACCTGGCTGCGGCTTTAAATAACGAAGAAGACACCCGGGATATCCCCGGAATCGGATATATTTCAAAGAAAAAAAAAGGAATTGAACTGCCTTCCTTTGAAGCTGTGCAAAAGGACAAGCACAAATATATTGAAAGCTTTAAGCTTTTTTATGCCAACACTGATCCTGCTACAGCCAAGGGAATCTGCCAGCAACATAACGACCGATACCTGGTTCTGAACCCTCCGGAAAAATACAGCACAACAGCAGAATTGGACGCCATCCATGCCCTTGATTTCGAGCGGGACCTTCACCCCTATCATAAGCCCAAAGGATCGGTCAGGGCCCTTGAGACCATTAAATTTTCCATCCCCACCCATTACGGGTGCTATGGGGAGTGTAACTTCTGCGCCATCACAGTCCACCAGGGCAGAACAGTGAGATACAGAAGTGAAGAATCCATTTTGGCCGAAGCGAAATCATTTACCCGGGACAAGGGTTTCAAGGGGTATATACTTGATCTGGGCGGCCCAACCGCCAATATGTACGGGTATGAATGCAAGAAAAAATTAAAAAAAGGGGCCTGCCAGGACAAGCGCTGTCTGTTCCCAACAATCTGCGAAAGCCTTGACCCGGATCATTCCCCCCAGATCAGTTTGATCCGCAAGCTTGAACGCCTGCCAGGTGTTAAAAAAGTGTTTATAAACTCCGGCATCCGGTATGACCTGATTTTAAATGACAAAAAACATGGGAATTCCTATCTTGCAAAACTCACCCGGGACAACGTCTCAGGCCAGATGAAGGTGGCACCTGAACATACCGACAAAAAAGTTCTAAACCTCATGGCAAAGCA
>DAOWDR010000378.1 GCA_030638935.1 Desulfobacteraceae bacterium
CTGTATCCTGAGACAAAGCAACACCGTATGTCTGATTCAGTACTTGAACACGTGATAAAAACATATATGCAAACTCCACAGCCCGCATATTCAATCTGCTGGCAGGGAGGAGAGCCCACTCTCATGGGAACGGAGTTTTTTACCAAAGCCGTTGAATTCCAGAAAAAATATGGTTCTGCCGGAGCCAGAATCAGCAACTCGGTTCAAACCAATGCCACCCTTATTACAGATGAAATGGCGGCTTTGTTTGCCACCTATAATTTTTTTGTGGGGTGCAGTCTTGACGGACCTGAAAAAATCCACGACCAGTACCGGCGAACGCTTAAGGGAAATGCCACACACAAAGATGTGATAAAAGGAATCGAAATTTTAAAGCGCAATCATGTGCAATTCAATATCCTCACCCTTATCAGTAAGTCAAATATTAACCATGCACATGAAATTTATCACTATCTGAAAAGTATGGGGTTTTATTTTCATCAATATATTCCCTGCGTTGAATTTGATGGGAACAAAAAAAGGCTTCCCTTTGCCATAACAGGAGAACAATGGGGACGGTTTCTGTGTGACATTTTTGATGTATGGTATCCCAAAGAAACATCCTCAGTATCTGTCCGTAATTTTGATTCCATTCTTTCTAAAAAAGTTGATGGGATAAACGATATCTGTGTCATGGGCGACAATTGCTGCCAGTATTTTGTTGTTGAACACAATGGGGACATTTATCCCTGCGATTTTTTTGTTGAAAAACCGTTTAAACTTGGCAATATCATGGAAACATCCTGGGAAGAGATGCTTGATTCTCCTGCCTATCAAACATTCGGTGAACAAAAAAAACAGTGGAATGAAAAATGTACTCCCTGTGACCACCTTGAATTATGCGCTGGAGACTGTCTTAAAAATCGGATGTACGCAGGGAACCCATCCCAGAATATAAGCTGGCTGTGCCCGGGGCTAGAAATTTTTTTCAACCATACAGAGAGCAGATTTGACAAGCTCTCTGAAAGAATCCAGAAAGAACGTCAAAAAGAACAGAAAAGGATTGACAAGAAACCTAAATTCGGGCGAAATGATCCTTGCCACTGCGGAAGTGGGATTAAGTTTAAAAAATGCTGCGGGAGATAAATGTTGGCCGTATCTTACGAGGTAGGGTGATAAACTTTTTAAACCTGTAAAATCATACCCAAATATACGGAAGAAACAGATGACACAAAAACAGCCCAACATTCTTTTTATCATGTTTGATCAAATGGCAGCACCTACCCTGCCATGTTATGGGAATCGGGTTGTAAAAGCTCCGAATATTTCAAATCTTGCCGATGAAGGCGTTATTTTTGAAAATGCGTATTGCAACAGCCCTTTGTGCGCACCATCCCGTTCTTCCATGATGGCTGGCCAACTGGCTTCACGTATCGGCACCTATGACAATTCGACTCTCTTTCCTGAAGATGTTCCGACCATTGCCCATTACCTCCGTGACAATGGGTATTACACTTGTCTTTCAGGCAAAATGCACTTTGTGGGAACTGATCAGAAACACGGGTTTGAGGACAGGCTTACAACGGACATATATCCCGGCGACTTTGGGTGGACCCCTGACTGGGATAATTTTGACAGACGGCCGACCTGGTACCACAACATGCTGAGTGTGGTTCAGGCGGGCCAATGTGTTTCAAGCAATCAAATTGATTTTGACGAGGAGGTTGCTTATAATTCTGTTCGGAAAATTAACGAACTTGCCCGAAGTGATGATGAACGACCCTTTTTCCTGCTCGCCTCCTTTACCCATCCCCATGATCCTTTTGCCATGACAAAAGAATACTGGGACAGATATGATCATGATGAAATTGATATGCCAAAGGTTCCACAAATCCCCTATGACGAACTCGACCCCCATTGCAAACGGCTCTATCATGTCAGTGCAATGGGGGAATATGAGCAGACCCAGGAGCGGGTCCGCAATGCCCGTCACGCCTATTACAGTGAGATCAGTTACGTAGACGATAAAGTGGGAACCCTTGTTGGTGCTTTGGAAAAAAACGGTATCAAAGACGATACCATCATCGTTATTACTTCCGATCATGGGGAGATGCTGGGTGAACGCGGGATGTGGTATAAAATGTCGTTTTTTGAATGGGCATCACGGGTTCCCTTGATTATCTGGGCACCGGGAAGGTTTTCTCCCAGACGTATAAACCAGCCGGTTTCCCTCGTTGATCTTCTTCCCACCCTTACAGAAATTTCTTCAGGGGACAAACACATTGCGTATGCCGATGCAATTGATGGCAAAAGTCTTTTACCCCTTCTCAAAGGCGGAGATGAAGATGAAACTGCAGTTGTCTGCGGCGAGATCCTTAGTGAAGGTGCAATTTCTCCCATCGTTATGCTCAGGCGCGATCGGTATAAATATATTTATTGTGATGTGGATCCTGAACAGCTCTATGACCTGGAAAATGATCCAGACGAAACAAACAACCTTGCAGGGCAGTTGGAATATGAAAAAGTGCGTAAGACGTTTTATGTCCAGGCATCAAAAAAGTGGAATACAAAGACGCTGCGTGAACAGATCGTGGCAAGCCAGAGCCGCAGACGGCTGGTTGACAGATCAATGAGAAAAGGTAAGTTTACACCTTGGGATTTTCAGCCATTTGAAGATGCTTCTGAAAAATATATGCGCAACCATCTTGATCTCAATGTGCTTGAGCGCAAAGCCCGGTTCCCGTCTCCGGAAATACCAGACCCCGATGGAAGGCTGGGGAATAGAAAGGAGGGTTAAAGAAAATGTTCTTAGCAGAACCTATCGAAAAAGAGCTTAGTGCCCATTGATTTTACAAGCCCATCTTACACCAGATATTCTATTTGAATATAAGCATACGATATTAAGGCAGTTTTTTGAAAAGAGTCCAACATCAACCACACAAGATTCCCTTGACTTTGAGTTGATTAAATATAATAATTGACTCAAATATTGAGTTAATTAATGGATTAAACGACTCAAATATCAATTCCATGGAAAGGGAAATCGACTCATCTTATGAAATACATTTGGCAAACTAAATCTTGGCCAGGTCTCACATGGGACAGTGCAAAACTGTTAAAGCCCTTGGGTAATATCCGATTTAGCCAAGGAGCTTTAATAACTCAGATCAAGGAGTTGGGGTTTGAAATCCAGCAAACGGCACGAGCAGATGTTCTTGTTGAAGAAGCATTAAAGACGTCA
>DAOWDR010000226.1 GCA_030638935.1 Desulfobacteraceae bacterium
ATAACTTATTTTTATTGGTATTGCTTTAAATGACGCAGACATTCCGCTTTATGCCTGGCTGCCCGATGCATATCCCCATGGAACACCGACAAGTACGGTTTTTTTAAGTGCATTTACCACAAAATCTGCTGTTTATCTTTTGATAAGAACTTTTCCCGGGGCTGATATTTTAATTGTTATCGGCGCTTTGATGGTCTCATTACCGATATTTTATGCAGTTCTTGAAAATAATATCCGAAGGGTATTGTCCTATAGTCTGATGAACCAGGTCGGGTTTATGCTTGTGGGTATTGGTATTGGTACAGAGCTTGCTCTAAACGGTGCGGTTGCCCATGCATTCTGCCATATTATTTATAAAGGGCTTCTTTTCATGGCTGCGGGTTCTGTTCTTCAAATGACAGGAAAGATAAAATGTACCGAGCTTGGCGGGCTTTATAAAACAATGCCTTTAACCTGTGCTTTTTGTATGGTTGGGGCGCTCTCCATCTCCGCATTCCCTTTGTTTTCGGGATTTGTATCCAAATCCATGATTATCAGTGCGTCGGGCTATGAGCAAATGTTTATAATCTGGCTGATATTGCAGTTTGCTTCCACTGGTGTGGTTGACCATGCAGGAATCAAGGTACCCTTCTTTACCTTTTTTGGCCATGATTCCGGTATCAGGGCCAAGGAGCCGCCCTTAAACATGTTGATTGCCATGGGAATTGCAGCAGCTCTCTGCATAGGTTTGGGTGTTTTCTATAAGCCCTTGTACGCCATGCTTCCCTTTTCTGTTCATTATGAACCCTATACAGGGGCCCATGTTGTGGGACAATTGCAGCTTCTCTTGTTCGGGGCACTGGCATTTACCCTGCTGATTCTTTCAGGCTACTATGTTCCCGAGGTCAGGAGTAAAAATCTTGATGCTGACTGGACCTATAGAAAATTTGGTCGTTTTGCATACAGGGTAGCTGACAAGGGGCTTAATTCATTAAATCGGATATCTGAAAGTGTTTTAATGGGGTTTGTCAAAGGGATTGTTTATTTCTTTCAAAGCGCAGCAGCAAAAATTGCCTTGTTTGTATCTGTGAATATCTGGCTGGTTTTAGGCTATAGGGGCAAACGCCTGGAAATTAAGAAGAACAGACTTTATAATGATATTTTTCAGGGAACTTTGCCCATTGGTATTGGAGCGGGCGTTGCCATTTCCTTTATCCTCCTGATTTTCATTTTAACTTAAATTTACAGGAACACCCATGGTAAAAATAGAAGATTTAAAACGGATTAACATGCTCAAGAAGGTGCCGGACCATCTGCTTGCCATCATTGGCAAGGAAGCCCAGCTGAGTATTTTTGGAACCAATACCCAATTGTTTGGTGTGGGAGATAAAATAGATACCTATTATATGCTGATCATGGGCCAGGTGGCATTGACGGTTGCCTTAAATCCGGATGTTGACGTAATACTGGACAATCTTCAATCCGGACGGTCTTTTGGGTCTTCTGCTCTTTTCAATGGCTCCCAGGCTTATTACACTGCTGTCTGCCAGGAACCCTGTGAGATCATCACCCTTTACGGTCCCCAGATGATTGATTTGTTTGAAACCAATCAGGAACTTGCCTATCATATGATGGCAGGGGTTGCGGGACAATACAAGAAAACCATGGACACCAGGGCCCAAATGATTATACAAACCCTGGATAAAAATCCTGAACTAAAGTCTACAATTGACGACATTGAAAACCTGACCCCGACATATTAAATAAAATTATATATGGAAAAAAAAATGGTTGGAATTGACAAGCTGAAAAAAATTCAATTTTTAAAAAATCTGCCCGACAGCATCCTGGAAAAAATCGGAACCATCGCAGTCAGTGAGACCTTTGATGAAGAGTCAATCCTGGTAAGACAGGATCAGAAACTTCATCTGGTTTATATGCTGGTCTCAGGAAAAATTTTTTTAAACTGCAGGGCAGCTTCAGGAAAAGCCTTGACCTTGGACGAGCTGTCACCCGGACAGACCTTTGGGGTATCAGCGCTTCTAGGAGATTCCCCGGCTACTTTTACCGCCATCTGCGCAGAAGAATGCGAAATTTTAACCTTGTCGGCCGATCAGATGGTCCAATTGTTTGAGCAGGATTATCAACTGGGGAATACCATGATGCAGGAGGTTGTATTGCTGTTTAAATCCAATATGAATAAACACACCCGGCAATTTTTACACTCCCTGGCCACCCATCCGGCCATGGCACAGTAATTACATTTGAGTTTCCATGTCAAAAGTTGTTGAATATTATTTTTCGTCTTTATCCATTTGGGCCAGAGCTCTCAGTATTCCTAAAGGGGATTGACCCAGTGCCAATTTTTGGATCTCCTCAATCATTAACTGATCGTGTTCAAATTTTTTTTTCAGCCGTGTTTCATAGGCCTCTTTTATGGCATCAACAAATGTGTCAAAATCACAAGGTTTTTCAAGGATCTTGAAAGCACCCAGTTTTGTACATTTAACGGCAGACTCTATGGTGGCATGACCTGACAGGATAATGACTTCCAGGTATTTATGGGTTTTCTTGAGGGTTTCAAGTACCTGAACACCGTCGATACCCGGCATCTGCAGATCAATGACGGCAACATCAAA
>DAOWDR010000081.1 GCA_030638935.1 Desulfobacteraceae bacterium
TCATTGCCGGGCAGATATTCTTCCACCAGGGCAGGCTGGTCAAATTCTTTGTGGATAAAGGCCACCTGTTTTTCCAAGGCACCACGGTTTTCAACAACGCTGTTATCGTTGATGCCCACGGATCTGGATTCGTAGCTGGGTTTTACAAAGGCGGGAAAAGTTATTTCAGGCAGGGTAGCTCCCGGCTCAATCTGGTAATGGTAGGGTACGGGAACCCCGTTGGCATCCATGATTTCATGGGTGGCGGTTTTGTGTATCAAGGCCTTCATTGTGGCAGCATTGGGGCCAATATAGGAAAGGTTGCGTTCATCAAAGATATCGGCCAGCCATTTTTCCTCCCCTTCTCCCATGCCGATGGTTTCTGATTTACCGGAGATGTGGTAAAGGGCACTCCAGGCAAGGTCAAATTTTTTTGTTTCAATGGCGGTATAAAACTCATCCATGGTCGAAACAAAGGCTATTTCGGCCTTTTTACCAGATGCCTCTATGGCCTTGGCTATTTCCTGGGTTACCTTGATATCTCCCCATCCCTGGGCGTCTCCGGCCGGTCCTGTGATTAATAATATTTTTTTCATATTTTTCCTGGTTTATTTTTTTGGTAGCTATCAGGTGACTTGGAACAGATCCTTGTTCCAGGAGTATTCTTTGAGTGCCTCAATGGTTTGGGGGGAGATTTTATTTAAAAGTTTTTCATAGGCCTTGATCCGTGATTCCTCCCAAAAGACCCTTGATACAATTTTCATATCAATTTTTGGAAAGGAAAATTGGGCGGCAGCCTTTTTTATACAATGGGCCATTCGGATATTGGGGTTTAATACAAGGACATCTGCCCTGGTATAGCCGGCAAGTGTTGTGGCGAAAAAATCAGAGCAATACCCAAAATGGGTGCAGCAAAGGGCGGCAAATACTTTTTCTTTGGGGGGGCCTAATTTTAAGGCAGCCTGTTTTGCATTGGCGTCGATCATCTGGGATACCTCTTTGCTAAAAGGGTCTCTTTCAATCTTTCCTGCCAGGTCTATACACCCCTGGTTGATGATTCTTTCAGGTGCTATTCCCATCTTAACCAGGGCATTTTTATGGGTTTTTTCCCCGGTGGTGGTGGGGGTTCCGAAGATGACCACCCGGCTGTCTTTAGTTTGTATCAAGTGTTCATAGATGAGTCTTACCCCGTGATCCACAATACCTGTCACATCAATATTAGTTGCCCGGGAAAAATCGGTAAAAGGATAGATCACCGACAGGGTGTTGCAGGCAATCAGGATGACGTCGGGGTTAAATTTTGCCATTGTCCCCATGGCATTGTTGAAAGCATTGGCCTTGGCAGCCATATCAGGAAAATGGTTATACCCTTTGTCAGGAAAAGGCCATGCATTGAAATATACCAGGGTGATTTTTTTAAAGGGTGCTTTTTCTTTAAATTGTCTGGCAATATCGGCAAAAACAGACAGACCCCCAAGGCCGGAGTCGGTTACCAGGATGGTGGTTTCCCGCTTATTCATGGTGACCCTGGTTTTTTTTATCCATGCGGGTTAGCCATTCTTTGGCAATCTTTTTGGCCCAGGAAGGAGATGTTTCAAGTTCTCCTTTTACCATGCGGGTCAACATGTCCTGCCAATGGTAAAAGTGCTGGTTTGTGGTGAGGCGGTTCCGGAACATGGCAGCTCCTTTTTTGGGATCTGTTTCCATTTTTTCCATGATCATGGCCACTTCATTTTTAAAGCCCTCTTTGCCGTAATAGTGGAGAAATCCGTTCCAGGCGTCGGCAATTCCTTTTTTTGTATCCAGGGGAAGGGATATTTCCTTGAATCGGGTGAAAAAATATTCCTGGTCCCGGGTTTTCAGGGCAGCAAGCCCATGGTCACGGATCTGGTAGGGAATAAGATCCAGGGAGACCAGTGCCTCTTTGGTCATGCCGATTTTTACCATATAGCCAAGTTTGCGCCAATAAAGGTTGGTGTCCTGGTAAAAGACAAAATTACCCAGGCTGGAGCAGATGGGCACCCCTTTGTGAAATTTGATGCCCTGGGGCACATGGGGATGATGACCGATAACTGCATCTGCTCCGGCCTCGGCCAATTTTTTATAGGCATCCATTACATAGGGGGGGGCAAAGGGAATATATTCAAGGCCGCAATGGGCAATTACAATAACACAGTCAACTGTTTGTTTTAATGCTTTAATCCTGGTTTCAAGCCAAGGGATTTCCCAGCCCATGACCCCGGGGTTTTTGCCTGCCCCAGTCAGATCCTCTCCTTCACTAAAATTGAGAATACCAATTTTCAGGTTGTTGGCGGTGAGAATCAAGGGTTTTGCAGCTTCTTCAATGGACATGCCCGCACCAAGCCATTGAATTTTGTTCTTTTCCAGGAGGTCAAGGGTATCCTTAAAGGCCCCGGGGCCAAAGTCAAATACATGGTTATTGGCCAGGGTTACTGCGTTAAAGGGAAGGAAGGTTAATCCCCGGATGTGTCTGGATTCCCCCTTGAACACTGCACCGCTTTTGCACACCGGGTTTCCTTGGTCGCTTAAAGGTGCTTCCAGATTGACAATAGAAAGATCTGCGGATTGGATGGTGGATCCAAGATCTCCATATATTGATGCCGGATCTGTTTCAATGATTTTTTTAAAGCCACGGATAGGGGCCCAGTCCCCTGCAATACAGAGGGTGGCTTCAGCAGGTTTTCCAGAAGACCAGCAGCCCTGTTCCCAGTTAAATGAAGAAACAGACAGCATTTTATTTTTTTTCCGGACCGATGTAGCAAATGGGCATCCGTTTGGTCAAAGATGCCGTAATCTCATAATTGATGGTGCCGAGGGTTGCCGCAATATCGTCGGCTGATATCTGTTCATTCCCCTGGGTACCCATGATAACCACTTCATCTCCCAGGGTGCAGTGAATATGGCCCACGTCAATCATGGTGAAATCCATGCAGATCCTGCCGGTAATGGGGGCTGTTATTCCCCTGACAAGCATCCGGCCCTGGTTGGACAATTGCCTGCTGTACCCGTCTGCATATCCTATGGGTATCGTGGCAATCCGGGTGGGGGCTGTTGTGACATGGGTGGACCCATAGCTGATTTTAAACCCGCTTGGTACTGTTTTTAAATGGATGATTTTTGACCGGATGGACATGGCCGGTTTCAGTAAGATTCTTTTGTGGTCTGTTTCATCCGAGGGCCAGAGTCCGTACATGGCAATGCCTGGGCGGACCAGGTTGAGGTGGGAATCCGGTATATTTATCATTGCTGCCGAGTTGGCTGCATGGCAGATGGCCGGGTTAACCCCCTGTTCCTTTAGTCTTTTGAGAAGAAGCTTAAACCGGGTCAATTGATCCAGGGTATGGGTCTTGTCCTTGGCATCTGCATTTGCCAGGTGGGTGTATATCCCTTCCATGGCCAGCCCTTTTAATTTGTGGATGGCCAGTATCTCTTCAAGACTTTTCCAGACGCCGTCCTCCCGGGTTCTTGGTGTGACAAGCTGGTCATGGAGAACCCCCAGGCGGCCCATGCCCGTGTCCACCTTGATATGGATTTTTATGGGGTTCTTGAGTTTTTCTGCCGTGTCCGCAATCATCCTTGCATTTTCAAGACTGGTCAGGGTGATGCGTATATCATGGGCAGCAAGATAGGGTATCTGTTCGGGAAATACATCCCCGAGCAGTAGGATGGGGGCGGAAAACCCTGCTTCTATTAATTCAACAGCTTCGGTAATCCGGCCGACTGCCAGACAGTCTGCCCCGTTTTCAAGGGCGGTTTTAGCGGTTTGAACGGCTCCGTGGCCATAGGCGTCAGCCTTGACCACGGCCATGAGCAGGGTATCCTGGGCCAAAATATTTTTCAACGCCCTGACATTGTGGGCCAGGGCTCCAAGATCCACTTCAACCCTGGTCTGGGGCAGCAAATTGTGTGGCTGCATCAGGCGGTCTCACCCAGGCCATAGGCATGGGTATAATTTTTAAACAATTCCATGACATCACAGGTCTTATCCCCGGGTTTACCATTGCCTATCACCAGGTCATCCACCTGGATCACGGGAACGATCTCTTTATTGGAGGCGGTTATAAAGATTTCATCCATCTGGTTTAATTCATCTGCATTTATGTGGCGCAATTGGTGTTCATAATGATCTTTTGTCAGATTCAGTACCACTTTTCTTGTGATCCCCGGCAGGATATCATCCGGCGGGGTGATAAGTTTCTTGCCCTTAAAGCAGAACATATTGGTTGTGGTACCTTCCAATAGTCTGTTTTTGCGGTCCCTGTAAATGGCTTCCACAGCCCCTTCATCATGGGCCTTGTGCTGGGCAAACACAGCGGACAGGTAATTGGTGCTTTTTGAAGTTGGAATAAACCGTTCTATATCAATGGTAATAATCTTGACGCCCTTTGTGTACCACCATGGGGGCAGTATAAGTTTGGCTGTCACCATGACCATGAGAATCCCGTTGCCCTGGGGAGTGACTCCATCGGGACTGATCCCGCCCGTATAAACGATTCTGATATTGGATTCATTGTGATGGGGGTTTTTTTCAATGGTTTGGCCCACAATATTGCAGATCTCTTCATTGGAGTGGTTCCGGACCAGGCCGATTTGTTTAGCTGAGTTTTCAAGCCGGGCCACGTGTTCTTCAATGAAAAAAGGGCGTTTATTATAGGTGATTAAAAAATCAAAGACACCATATCCCCGTAAAACTATAATATCCTTTGCGCAAATCAGTGCATTTTCATCATCGACAAATTTTCCGTCAATATAATAAGTATCCATATAATAAGTATCCTTGGATGCTGCCTCTATTTCACAGGAGGGGTAAAGATTCGCTGGGCCAGCTCATTGTCCATCATGAGCAACCCATGGCCTTCTCCTTTAATCAGTTTAAGTTTGTTTAGGATGGTTTCCATGGAGGCCTCTTCTTCCACCTGTTCTTCCACAAACCAGTCAAAATGTCTTTTTGCGGCGTGGTCGTTTTCCTGGATGGCCAGGTCCATGAGGCTGTTGATAAGGCTGGAAACCAGTTTTTCATGTTCATAGGCCAGCTCAAACACCTCTAAAGGAGAGTTGAACTCTGTCTTGGGAGCTTCAATCTTTTGAAGAAAAACCCGGCCGCCCCGTTCATTGAGAAACCTGTACATTTTCATGGCATGGAACCGTTCTTCCTCTACCTGGATCAGGAAAAAGTTTTCAAATCCGCTCAACCCGGTGGAGTTGAAATAAGATGCCATGGAAAGATAGTAATATTCTGAAAAAAGTTCCCGGTTTATCTGGTTGTTAATGGCCTCTTCCAATTTTTTTGATATCATGTGATCCTCCTGTATATATGTGGATGTGAAAAAATGGATAATCTGCTGCCGGCAGGTTAGTATTTTTTCTTGGACTTGCCCTTTTTATCTTTTTTCCCCTTGTGTTTCTGCTTGTATTCATACTCCTTTTGCTGCTTGAGTCTATGGGGAATTTCAGTCCCTGTTTCCACCCGCCATCCATTGTTAAGGTTGGCGGACACCATCCAGCGTCCGTCCGTTGACAGGCGGATGTACAGATTGTTGTGAAAATAGGTGTCTGGTATATTGACCACAATATAGGCACCGACTCTTGAATCATACTCAAGCTCATGGTGGTGGTGCTTGTGGCGGTATCCGTGTGCCGGAGCATGGGGCGGGGGACCCTTTTTTTTGTATTTTTGTTTTTCCACGGGTACGCCCGCATGAATCCCGACACCCATTGTATTACAGGACAAAATAAAAAGACAGGTAACACCAATGGCAATCAATTTTAGTAATTTCATTTGATTTCCTTAAATTGAGATTTAAAAAAATGATCTGCCTATGTTAGCTTTTTTTTAAGACAGCTTCAATACATTGGATGGAATTATTTTGGAAATTATTTTGCATGTTAACGGCAAAAAAGGCTGCATTTGAGCCAAATACAAGGCGGGGGCTTAAGGGACGGGGTTTTTTATTCTTTCCTGCTGTATGGACCATTTGCCACCATTCCAATGCGGTTTTGGTCTCATTTGAAAAATGATTGGGTGTAAATTTTGTGCGAACAAGGAGTGAATCAAATTTCTCCCAGGTCAAAAGAAAGGAAATGGAGGAATCACCTGCCCAGGGAACAGGCAGGGCCATGGGCTTGTTTTCCCCCTGGAAAATTTCGTGGAGGATGAGGCTTCCGCCCGGTTTCAAGACCCGGTAAAATTCTTTTAGGGCGGTTTCTTTATCCTGGATATTCATGAGAATATGCTGGCAGAGAATTGCATCAAAGCTGTCGGTTTCAAAGGGCATGTCCAGGACAGATCCCTGTTCAAACTTAAGGTAATCCTCCAGTTTGCACCAGCGGGTTATATCCCTTGCGGTTTCAATAAAGGCCCGGGCCAGGTCAATGCCGGTGACCCGGTATTGGAAGGTTTTGGCCAATAGCCGGGAAGATCCGCCAATCCCGCATCCTGCATCCAGGATATGGGGAGATTTTGGGAGGGCGGTTTCTTTTGACAGGGTTGTTTTTTCCATTAGGGCAAGGGTGGCCGCAGCACCGCCTGTGTGGAGCTGGTCCACGGCTGCCAGGTCTTTTACGGCAAGCCCTTTTGTATCCTTACCCGCTTCTTTTAAGGCATCCTGGATTTTTTGGGACAGATTTTGGGAATGATAATGCTCTTCTACAGGGGATTCCATGGCAGCGCCTTTTTAGGTTTACGCAAACAGGTTTATCTGGTGGGTAATGACCGGAACCGGGTCGTTAACACCTGGTTCCGGTCATTTGTACTTTTAATCTTTTAATTCTTCAAGATTTGCAAAAAAATCAAGTGATTCCGGATTTTTAAGGGCATCTTTGTTTTTAACTTCCTTGCCTTCAATCATTTTTTTGACGGCTAGTTCCACTTTTTTCATGTTTAATGTATAGGGCACATCCGGGGTCTCAATTATTTTGGCAGGGACATGGCGGGGTGATGCATTGGCCCTGATGTCGCCCCTTATTTTATTCTTAAGATCCTCGGTTAGTTCAAATCCTTCTGCCATTTTGACAAAGAGGATCACCCTCACATCATTGTTCCAGGACTGGCCTACAACCACAGAGTCTTCAAGCTCTTCCATGGCATCCAGTCGCCTATAGATTTCAGCCGTGCCGATTCTGACTCCACCGGGGTTCAATGTGGTGTCTGATCTTCCGAACATGATGACTCCGCCCCGGGGTGTGACCAGGATAAAATCTCCGTGGGCCCAGATGCCTGGATATTGATCAAAATATGCGGAATGGTATTTGCTGCCATCTGTATCTCCCCAGAAATAAATGGGCATGGAGGGGAAGGGGGCGCAGCATACAAGCTCTGCCTGCTGGTCCACCACAGGCTGACCTGCATCATCATAGGCAAAAACCTTCATGCCAAGGCCCCGGCATTGGAGTTCTCCTGTGTAAACAGCTCCCATGGGATTCCCCAGAGCAAAACACCCGTTGAGATCTGATCCGCCGGAAATTGAAGCCAGCAGCACCTCTTTTTTTACATGGGTGTAGATGAATTCAAAGTTTTCATCGGATAGGGGAGAACCTGTGGAAAGGATTGATTTGAGAGAAGAAAGATCAAATTGTTCCTTTGGTTTTACCCCGGCATTTTTCAAGGCTTCAATATAACCGGCGCTTGTGCCGAAGATAGTGACTTTTTCGTCCTGGGCCATTTTCCAAAGACTCTCTGCTCCTGGGTGGAAGGGGTTGCCGTCAAAAAGCACCAGTGTTGCACCAACACTCAAAGAACAGGTCAGCCAGTTCCACATCATCCACCCACAGGTGGTAAAATAAAAGATTGTGTCCTCTTCACTTAAATCTGTGTGGAGGACCAGCTCTTTTTTCTGGTGCAGGAGTACTCCGCCTCCGCTTTGGACCATGCATTTAGGAAGGCCGGTGGTACCTGAGGAGTACATGATATACAAAGGATCATCAAAATCCATCTGGGTAAATTCAATTTCAGTTGCCTTGGGATCCTTGAAATCGGCAAAGTGAACTGCATTGGGCAAAGAGGAAATGTCCGGTTTTGCCGTTGTATAGGGGATGACCACAATTTTTTCAATTGAGGGCAGTTCCTTGGCAATCCCGGCTATGCGCTGGATACTGTCCAGAGGTTTCCCCTTGAAAAAATAGCCGTCTGCCGTGAATAGTACCTTGGGCCGGGTCTGGCCGAATCGGTCCAACACCCCTTTAATCCCAAAGTCAGGGGAGCAGGAGGACCATATGGCCCCGAGACTTGTGGCCGCCAGCATGGCAATTATGCTTTCAGGCATGTTGGGCACAAAACCCACAACCCGGTCTCCCTTTGAAATGCCCATGGCTTTCAGGGAGGCGGCTGTTTTTGCAACTTCATCATATAGCTGGTTATAGGTGAGGGTTCTCCTTACAGAATCTTCACCCCTGAAAATCAGGGCCAGGTTGTCATTCCTAAATTGCAGAAGATTCTCGGCAAAGTTGAGTTTGCTGTTAGCAAAGAACTTTGCCCCGGGCATTTTATCCTCGTTTTCAATGGCGTTTGTATAGGGAACCGAGGACTTGATATCCAGAAAATTCCATGCCGTATCCCAGAAATCCTCAAGGTTTTCCACCGACCATTCCCAAAGTTCTGGGTAGTCTTTAAAGTTTTTGTTAAATTTTTCATTCACAAGGCTCATAAAGCGATACATATTGGTGCTTTTGATTCTTTGCTCAGATGGCTGCCACAACAGTTTTGTCATTTGCGAACCTCCTTATTCATACAGAACGGCAAGTATGGTGGCTTTTTCGGTTTTTGCCGTGATGTAATGGGATGTGGTGGAAAGATAATAGGCACTGTCTCCGGGTTCAAGATCATAGGATTCATTGGCAATGGTCAGGTTGGCAACACCTTCCAGAACAAAGATAAATTCTTCTCCATTGTGTACGGAAATTTCCTTTTCCTCGCTTTTTTCCAATTGTATAATCAAAGCTTCCATGTGCCTTCCCTGTACTTCAGGGGCCAGGCTCATATAGGAGTAAATATTTTTTTTATTGGTTTTGGAAGCAGATCTTGCAACCTGTTTTCTGTCATCTTTCCGGGTTATGGAATAGAGTTTGGTGCCCAAACCGGAAACAAGGCGTCCCACGGCTGAATCCAATGCTTTGGAAAGCTTCATCACCGTGCCAAGCTGGGGCTTTTGTTTACCGTTTTCAATATCTTCCAGGTCACAGATCTCAAAGCCGGTCAGGCTGGACAGGTCTTCAAGGGAGATTCCCCTTTCCTCCCTTAGTTGTCGGATACGGGTTCCCACCTCTTCCACTTCCCCGGCCTTACCATCTTTAATATTTCCGGTAAGGTCCTCAAAATAGTCTACATTGATATGGGGAATCTTGTCTTTTTTTTCCATGGCATCTCCTTTGATAGATTTTCCTACCAGATTTATAACCAGATCTATAACAGATCTATAAATCGGGGCAGATCTATATTTTGGGAAAATTTTGATCCGGTGCTTCACCCAAATTTTCTTTTAATTTGGCAAGCCCTGGCCTGGCATACTCCATATGGCCCTCTTTCAGGGTGCGGCCGTTGATCATGGCCTCACTGCGAAGCCTTGTGCCAACGGTTCTCTCCAATTGTTTGCCCAGCCACAGTATCCTGTCAATATCATATCCATGTTCTATACCCATTTCATCAATTTGTACAAGGGTATCTTCCAGGCAGGCCAGGCCCACAAATCGTTCATCATCATAATAATAATCCCCGGTTCCCTTGATGGGCCGGTCATCTAAAAAGTTTGCCGGCTGTCCGCCAAGGCCCCCAAGGGTGGCCTCAAAATGGCAGATACCTGCCTGGAGCGCAGCTAGAATAGAGGCCGATGCAATCCGTTTGGTTTCGTGGAAATGGGCAATGTGAAGGCTTGTATCCGGGATTTCATCTAAAATCATGGAAAAATACCGGTATACGTCGGCGGCCGAGGCTGATCCGTCATGGTCGGCATGTTCGATGTCGGTTGCCCCTATGGACAGCCAGTGTTTGGTGAATTCAACGGCATCGGCCATGTCGGTGGCTCCTCCTATGGGGCTGCCCCAGA
>DAOWDR010000075.1 GCA_030638935.1 Desulfobacteraceae bacterium
AATTTCGCAAAAGAAAACCAAAATGGATATCACCTCTATGAAAAAAAAGAATTTGATTTCCCAGTGGGCCTTTGACACCCGCCCCAGTCTGGGCAGACTGCACCTATGGCTTGAAGACATCACAATCGAATGGATTAAAGGCAAGCCCCAGGACGAAATGGTCGACTCCATTTCATTTATGGATAACAGGACGGAAAAAATGCTGGCCATGACCTCGGCTGTCACAGCCCTGGGGACCAAACTATTCGGCCGTTTCGGCGAAGGGGCCGGGCTGGATAAAACAGCACTCAACCTGGTTAAAAAAGATGCCGATGCCATATCAGCCTATGCCATGAGCGAAAGCCTCTGGTATTTATCCCGGACCCTGCCTGAAAACCATGCCATCATGGTCTGCCTGGGGGAAGGGCTCATGCCAAAAGCAGGCGAAACACTGGAAATGGGGGCCAATCCCTTGCTGGGATTTGGGCGGGTCTATGCCAGGCCCGAAGTGTCCCAATTTCTGGATGACTGTGTATTAAAGTTGATCAATGACCCTGACTACCAATGGGAAAACTTTAAACGGGCCATTGCCATAAAAGATATTACCGTGTGGGGAGCGGCCATTGACACACTTGAAAACACCTCCCGTTTTGCCAAGGGGAAAGAGACAGGGCCTTTAACCATTCTTCACCTATTTGACCAGCCCCTGGCCATCACCGACCAGTATGAAGGATATATAGGGACCTTGGTTTTGCCAAAAAAAGTTGTGGAAACAGCGGCAGACGATTCTTTGCTGGTCAATTATTTTACCCCCCGGGGTAAGGTAGTGGAGGCCATTGCCATGACCTATCCTGGCATTAAACCAGAAAATATCCATGTCTGGACCCTCCAGGGAGAACGTCGTGAACCCAGGATAGGTAAACTCTGGGAAGAATGGGAAACTGCCGGTGCCCACCTGGTAGGGGAAACCTGGACATTGCCCACTGGATTTTCCCCATTCACAGATTCAGGAACCTATGCGCCCACCTTTGCCGTAAAAACCTGGCAGGATGATGCCCATAACACCCATCTTTTCCTGGTGGACGGGTATGCTGCATCGGCCGAGGCCATCCAGGCAGCAAGTCTTTCTTCCATCCTGGATCTGGATGTCTCCCTGGCTGTCTTGTCCTCTAAATTTCAACTCCCCCATGACAAAGATGCTGCAAGCATGAAACTGGACCCCGAGGCCAACGATTTTTCCCTCCGCCTAAAGCAGGATTTTTTTAAGGAAGAGATTGGAGAGGATCTGGTTAATATTTACAGAGACAGCATCCGGCAGGCAAGGGATGCCGGGATCCCCCTAAAAAAGAAAACCATTACAGCCGACGATCTCATTGCCGAAAAAAAATGGCAACCCCTTGCCACGGCCGGATATATGCTGCCGGACCCCTATACCGGTGCCCCGGGCGTAACACGGATATCCGAAGACACCTATGCCGTAACTGTCCGGATGACCTCTGAAAAGGGAGACAAACGCATCACCTTTGCCCTGCGGCTCCTTGAACCCTTTGATCAAAGCAAGCTGGTTTTCACGCCTTTGCTTAACCGGTTTCTCAAGGGGGAAGATTTTTTGACAAGGGCTGTGAAAATTTCAGATTCCGGCCGGATCAGAAATGAACTCCAGACCCTTTGTACCGATGCACTGGAGCATTTTGCAGACAAGGTGGTTCTTAGGTTTGAAAAAATCCCCAAGGCCATTATTTCCCTGGAAGAGCAGACAACCCTGCGCACCATACTAACCTGGTACAAAAAAAATTATCCCATCTGGTTTGAATGGCTTGAACTAGACTAATCCAGATACTGGATTGTTCCGTTTTTAGAGGCGCTTTTCAAAAGGGCCAGGGCCTGCTTTAATATTGATTTTTGACCGGTTTTGTCAAAGGGATCTCCCAGGGGCCGCCCCACAAGTTCCGGGGTGAGTAGTACCCGGGGTGTGGCCATCATCTTCATCCTGGTTTCAAAAGATTTCACGGCAATGACAACGGTTGCGATTCCGGCTGCTTCAAAGGTGCGTGCTATATGTCCCACGGACATATGACACACCGGTCAGACCGGCACCAGCACCATAGCATCCACATTCTGCTCCTTCATTTTTTCCACCCATCCCGGCAGACTCTTTTTCATGAGCCGCTTCTGGGAACAGGCCCCCACAAAGGAATAGGCATTGGTGGTCAGGTCGGAAAAGAGCTTTTCTTCTTTTAATTCCTTCAATGCTCCAAAGGGAAATGAAACATTGGGATCTTTTTTGGCAGCCCTTATATCATACCCGCCATGGCGAATACAAAGCCTGGAAGCATCCGTATCAAAGGGAATTTCAGACAAAAAGGGTTCTTCCCTAATGAAATCCATTACCCGCAATTCAGCTTCGGCCTGGGTCATATTCTCAACCCCCAGGGGCTTGGGATCATCATTTTCAACAAAATGGCCGCTGGAGGTGAGTAAGGAAAGTTTCAAATCAGACAAGGGCCCATTCAACTTATGGAAAGGCCCTTCTTCATAGTCAAAATTTTTCTGATCCCTGTAACCTGCAACCTGGCCTGATATCATCCTCTGCTTTAAGATGTTCATATCCCCGGTATCAATGGCTTCCACCACATCTTTAAAAAGATTCTGTAAAAAAGATGCCGCCTCATCTTCTGAAAGATCTGACATAAACTTAAAAGACAAATCAGACCGGCTCCCATAAAAAAAAGATTTGGTAAAGGCCTCAAATGTTTCTTTTTGTTCTGTCTTGCCCATGGATAATCTCCTTAAAATAGCTCAGGATCGGTTACGAAGAAAGGCATCCAATGCCTCAATAACTATATTGGACAGGGTGGTATTATTTTCATCGGCCAGTTTCTGAACCCTGGTGGCCATTTCACATGGCAGGTCGATGGTGATGCTCTCCTTTGGATCTAAACATTCATTCAAGATATCATCTCGGTTCATAATAATTTTACCCTAGTAATGATTAAAGGATATCCCGGGAAAAGGCTCCTGGGGGAAGTCAAATGCTTTTAATATCTTTTTCCCGGTTCATCCGCTCTATGCTGAGAATAGCATGTTTTTTAACATTTGAAATATGCTGCCCAAGAACAGCCTGGGCCTGCCCAAGGTTGCCGGCCAAAATATCCTCGTACAATTGGATATGTTCAGCGTCCACGGTTTCCATGGGGGTGACAAACAAAATATTGCCCCGGTATTTCAAATATAAGAGATCAAACAAAGATTTTAAGGTATTGATCTGGATCTGGCTCCCGGATAATTTTGCAAGCGCCAGGTGGAATTCCATGTCCTTTAAGAGCCGATCCTTCAGATAAATATCCCTGACTGCGGCCAGATGGTTGTCCAGGGCTTTTTTTAAAGTATTCAACCCCTTTTTGGTGATGGATGAAATGGTTTTAGGAAGCAAAGAGACCTCAATAATTTCCCTGAACTCATAAATTTCCGTGATCTCTTCCAGGCTGATATTCTCCGTATAATATCCCCGGTTGGGTTCATGGCGGACCAGCCCCTGGAATTCCAAGCGTTTCAAGGCCTGGATCACCGGAGTGGTGCTCATCTCCAGGCGCTGGGCCAGATCTCCATAGGAAATTTTCTGGCCCGGGATAATCTCATTGAGGAAAAACATACGCCTGATGCCCATATAGGCTTCATTGGTGAAATCTTCCTTACTTTTTTTCTTTTTAGCTCCCATGGAGCCGTAAGTTATACCAAGACTTTTACAAAATCAATTAAAATGTTAATAAAACCTGGGACATAAAACTTTATATCTGATTGAATTTCATTCATTAATTGCTTGACAAGCTTGTGCACAGAAGATAATAAGATGAGAAATTTGATCAGATTTATAATCAGATTTATAATTTGTTCATAAATTGGCATGGGATAAAAAGAGAATAATTCAAGGAGAATAAAAATGGCTTTATCATTTATGGAAGGCAATGAAGCCGTTGCCAGGGGGGCCATGGCAGCAGGTTGTAATTTTTTTGCCGGCTACCCCATCACACCGGCCACCACCATATTCAATAATATGCTCAAAATGCTGCCGCCCACAGGGGGGACCTGTATCCAGGGAGAAGACGAAATAGCCTCCATGGGTTATTGCATCGGAGCTGCCATGGCTGGGAAAAAAGTTTTGACCGCCACCTCTGGTCCTGGCATCAGCCTCTATTCCGAGCAGGTTTCTTTTTGCCTTGGCAGTGAAATCCCCATGGTCATTGCAGACGTACAGCGTCTGGGACCTTCCACTGGTTCCGCCACAAGGGGTGCAGACTCGGACATCCAGTTTTTAAGATGGGGATCAACCTCTGGTGTGCCGGTCATAGTCCTTGTTCCCAAGGATGCACTGGACTGCTATGTCCTTACCATCCAGGCCTTTAACTATGCAGAAGAATTCAGGTGCCCGGTGTTCATCGCCTCCAATAAGGAAATCGGCATGACCAAGGAAAGCTTTGACCTAAATTCCATTACCCTGCCCTCCCCGGTTGAGCGAACCATGTATACCGGTGACAATTATCTCCCCTTTGAAGCCGCTCCTGACAAGGCACCTCCCTTTCTTCCCATTGGCGGCAAAACCCTGGTCAGGCAGACCTCCTCCACCCACGGTCCCAACGGATATATCACCATTGACCCCCAGGTAATCGCTGACAACCAGCAACGGTTGAGAACCAAGCTCCATGCCGCAAGGGAACGAATTTCCCTCTATGAAGAAGACCTTAAGCCCGATACCGACACCCTGGTTATCAGCTATGGGATCACTTCCAGGGCTGTTGAGGATGCCGCCAAAATGCTGGCCCAAAAAGGAAACCCCGTCTCCACCCTTTCCCTGAAAACAGTATGGCCCGTTCCAGAGCAAGCAATTATTAAGGCAGCCGCCAATTTTAAACGGGTGGTGGTGATCGAAATGAACCTGGGACAATATGTCAATGAAATCAGACGGATTCTCAGTGACAAAATTATTGATTTTTACGGCCAGATGAACGGGGTGATGATTCCACCGGCCAAGATTATGGAGGTCATTGAAAATGAATAGCTTTTTAAATACAAGCCGTCCCCTGGTTTTCTGTCCGGGATGCACCCATGAACGTATCACCAAGGGGTTGGACAAAACCCTGATCAACATGGGTCTTGAACCAGACAAAACCGTTATTGTCACGGACATAGGCTGTTCAGGGCTATTTGACACCTTTTTCAACCTCCATGCCCTCCACGGTGTCCACGGCAGGGCCCTGACCTATGCCGCAGGCCTGAAACTTGCCGACCCTGATCTTACGGTCATAGTAACCATGGGAGACGGGGGACTTGGAATCGGCGGCGCCCATGTGCTGGCTGCCTGCCGAAGAAACCTGGATCTCACCCTGATCATTCTCAACAACTTTAATTTCGGCATGACCGGGGGCCAGTATTCCGCAACCACCCCCAGCGATGCCGTGGTGGGGTCTGAGTTTCTCAACCAGGCTGAAATACCCATTGATATCTGTGAAATTGCCAAAAGTGCCGGGGCCACCTATGTATCAAAATGTTCCGGCCATGATCCAGCCCTTCCCGACGAACTGGCAAAAGCCATCACCCACAAGGGATTCTCTGTTGTGGAGACCTTGGGCATGTGCACGGGCCGCTACACCAAGCGCAACAAACTGACCCCCAAGGTCATTGACCAGATGATTCAGGACCAGGCTGTTGAAGTCGGAGTGGTCGAAAAAAACCAGCGGCCTGAATATGGAGAATTATACCGGGAACTGGCCGGAAAAAAGACCCAATTTCCCCAGGCACTGACCATTGAAAAATCATTTGACCTTGTTGATCCCCAGCGCCAGGAGGTAGTAATCCTTGGAAGTGCAGGCATGCGCATTGTCACGGCCGGGGATATTGTCTGCTATGCCGGCATCGCAGCCGGCATGAATGTCTCCATTAAAAATGACTATAATATCACGGTTCTTAGAGGCCAGTCGGTTTCCGAGATCCTCTTGTCACCTGAAAAAATCGGGTACACGGGAATTGAATCTCCCTCTGTTGTCATGGCCCTGAGTGAAGAAGGGGTACAAAGGCGGCAAAAAATATTTAAAACCCTGAAGCCAGCCACCATCGTACTCAAGGAAAAAAGTGTGGCCATTCCTGAAACATCTGCCCAGGTGATAGAGATTGATTTCAAAGAATTAAAGATCAGAAAACAGGACTGGGCCCTGGCATCACTGGGCGTTCTGGCGGAAAAGCAGATATTGTTTTCCAAGGAGATGCTGGCCTTTGCCCTAAAATCCAGGTTCAGTGAAAAGGTCTACACCCTGGCCATGGAAACCATTGAAAAAATGTATTAACCCATGATATCCTAAGTGTTCTCCCGGCCTGCCCCTGGTGGAATGGCGGGCGGGAGAATCTTTTGGGTTGTCACTTTTAATTTAAAGGAAATCCAATCATGCACGGATGGAGAGGAAAACTTCTCAGGGTCAATCTGAGTACCGGAGAAATTGTAACAGATACCCTGGATCCCCAGGTAGCCAAGGATTATATAGGCGGCCGGGGCCTGGGCATTTATTTAATGAACACTGAAATGGATCCCTGCTGTGATCCTTTGTCACCGGAAAATATGATGATCATGGCCACAGGTCCCTTGACAGGCACAAAAGCCCCCACAGGGGCCAGGTACATGGTCATGACAAAGTCCCCCCTCACAGGGGCCATCACCTGCTCAAATGCCGGGGGAAAATTTCCTGCTGCCTTTAAGCAGACCGGATTTGATGCGGTTATCTTCACGGGAAAGGCAGCCGAACCTGTCTACCTGCTCATGGAAAATGAAACCGCCCAATTAAAACCAGCCACACACCTTTGGGGAAAGACCACCCACGAGACCACCGATGTCCTGGTTGCTGAGACCCAATCGGCCAAGGTGGCCTGCATAGGCCCTGCCGGTGAAAACGGGGTCCTCTTCGCCTCAATCATGAACGACAAGGACAGAGCAGCAGGCAGGTCCGGGGTGGGAGCTGTAATGGGGGCCAAAAATCTTAAGGCTGTAGTGGTCAATGCAGATCTAAAAATTTCCCTGGCCCATGAAGAGGATTTTAAAGGGATCACCAAAAAATTTGGAGATGCCTTTCGCAAGGCTGCCAAGGAAAATCCCCCGCCCCTGCGCCTCCATGGAACAGCCGTAACAGTCATGGCCACCCAGAACTATGGGGTTCTGCCCACCAAAAACTGGCAGCAGGGCACCTTTGACAACTGGAAAAAAATCCATGGTGAGACCCTGACAAAAAAATATCTGGTTTCCAACTCTGCCTGTTTTTCCTGCCCCATCGGCTGTGGCCGGAAAACAAAGGTTGAAGAACCCGGGTTTGAAGGCCAGGGTGAGGGACCGGAATATGAAACCGTATATGCCATGGGCTCCAACTGCATGGTGGACAACCTGGCCGCCGTGACCAAGGCAAATTATCTGTGCAATGAATACGGAATGGACACCATTACCATGGGTGCCACAATTGCCTGCGCCATGGAACTCTATGACATTGGCCTCCTCACGGAAGCCGAGGTGGGCCGCACCCTGGAATGGGGGGATGCCAAAGCCCTTGTGGAATTGACAAAACTCACGGCCTTTAAAAAGGGATTTGGCGCAATTTTGGCCCAGGGAAGCTATCGGTTGGCCCAAAAATTTAACCGGCCTGAACTTTCCATGGTCTCCAAAAAGCAGGAATTTCCCGGTTATGATCCCCGGGGTTCCCAGGGCATGGGACTTGCCTATGCCACCTCCCCCATTGGCGGCTCCCACATGCGCGGTGATCCAGCCTATTTTGAACTGCTTGGGGTTCCCGCAAACATTGACCGCCTGGAATGGAAGGGTAAAGCCAATCTGGTCAAGCTCTGGCAGGATTTTTTCTGTGTCATTGATGCAGCAGGACTCTGCGTATTCTATTCAGTCAGGAACCTGAGCAACCTTGAATTGGAAATTCTTCCCACGGGTATCCTGGAGCTGATCAATGCCGCCACAGGCGCCGACTATACCCTTGAGGAACTGGCCCGGGCAGGCGAAAGGATCTCCAATGCCGAACGTCAGTTCCTGGTACGGGCGGGATTCACCAGAAAAGACGATTCCCTGCCCCCAAGGATG
>DAOWDR010000536.1 GCA_030638935.1 Desulfobacteraceae bacterium
CTCATGCCGTTCACCCGGCAGACAACCGGTTTTTTACAGGCAAGGATGGAATCAACCATGTGATTAAAAAGCTCCATGTACTGACCATATTCATCACATCTTTTTGAGTAAAATTCAGAATATTCTTTTGTGTTTCCACCGGTGCAAAAAGCATAGGGTCCCACTCCTGTAAACACAACGGCCACAACACTTCTGTCCAGGGAAGCATTTTCAAAACCAGCAATCACGCCCTTTACCATGTCCGTGGTATAGGAATTAAACTGTTTTGGGTTGTTCATGGTAATCCAGGCAACAAACAATTTTTCCGTAACATTTCCCTGGGGGTCGGTTAATGGTTTTTTCTCATAAATAACGCTGGGAGCTTCTGTTCCCCAATGGGGATTTCTATGCAATGCATGATCCTTTACTTCATTCTCCCTTGGCATCCACTCAAGACTCATCTTAAATCTCCTTTAATCTTTAATATAGTATTTAAAATTTTCCATTTCACCTGAACTATCTATCCGATATACCCGCCATCCACGCCAAGAACCTGACCTGTGATATAACTTGCATCGTCGGAGGCAAGAAATACAAATGCAGGGGCAATTTCTTCGGGCTCAGCAAAGCGGCCCAGCTGAATCCTGCCTTCATAGATTTTTTTCAGTTTTTCATCGGTCTGAAGTTTACCTGTCATTTCCGTCTTTGTAATTCCGGGACAGATCACGTTTACATTGACTCCGTATCTGCCAAGCTCACGGGAGGCTGATTTTGTAAATCCTATGATGCCTGCCTTTGCAGAGGCATAGTTGATCTGACCGATGGTACCGAAAATACCGGCCGTTGAAATCACGTTAATGATCTTGCCATATTTTTGTTCTTTCATATGACGACCGGCTGCCTGTGTTGTATTAAA
Organism: Desulfobacteraceae bacterium; assembly: GCA_030638935.1. Taxonomy (GTDB): domain Bacteria; phylum Desulfobacterota; class Desulfobacteria; order Desulfobacterales; family Desulfobacteraceae; genus NBML01. The sequence goes on from DAOWDR010000536.1 coordinate 896, forward strand.
AGCTGCCTTCAAATGGATATCAATAATGGAATCCCAGTCTTCTTCTTTCATTTTAAGCAGCATGGAGGGTTTGGAGACCCCGGCATTGTTAACAACAATATCAACACCACCCAACTGATTTACGCATTCTTCAACCATATTCTGTGCACTGGCATAATTTGCAACATCTGCTGCAACGGCAACTGCTTTGCGGCCAAGAGCTTCAATCTGGGCGCAGGTTTCTTTGGCTGCCGCATCATTGGAATGATAGTTTACCAGGACATCGGCCCCCTCTTTTGCATACATCAGGGCAATGGCTTTTCCGATTCCCCGGCTTCCACCGGTAACAATGGCTTTCTTTCCTTCTAATTTCATGCTTGTATCCTTTTAGCTATATTAAAAAAAACAGGTTAAAAATCAGGTATAAGTACGATTCTCTGATCAGGTGACTTTTTATGGGCTTCGTCAAAGCTTTCCTGAATGGTACCCATTGGTCTGGTCTGGACAAATTCTTCAAAATTAATTTTCCCGCTGGTAATCATGCTTAATACAGATGGATAGTATTCAGGCAGGCATCCCCAGCTGCCGATTAGTTCTGCATCAAATGCCATAAGTCTTGAAATGGAATATTCCACCTTGTGGGGGCCAAATCCAACAACCACCATTTTTCCGGTAAAACTTAACAATGCAAGGCCAAGTTCCTGGCCGGGTTTTGTACCGGACACTTCAAAAATTTTCCAGCCGGTTGAGGGCAGTCCATTCTCTTTTCTGTATGCTTTGAGTTCCCCGGAAATGTCCCTGGGGGTTTTACCCATGGAATTGACCGCAAGATCTGCACCATTTTTCAACATGGTATCCAACCGTTCCTGGTTGATATCAACGGCAACCACAGTTGCAGCACCAAGTGCTTTAAGAACCTGGACCATATATTGCCCCACACCGCCTACACCAATAACAATGACATTATCACCCACTTGAACATCGGCTCGTTTTGCCGCCTGGAAAGGAGTTGTCGCAGCATCGGCCACAACCGCCAATTTTTCCAGAGGAATGCTGCCTCGATTTCTGACTTCACAAAGATCAATGGCAGGAACAGGTATATGGCTTGAAAAACCTCCATAGATTCCCATGCTGTTGCCGGGCATTTTTTGGGCAAGACACCTGTTTCCCCTTCCTGTCTTGCAAAGATGGCATTTTCTACAGGGCATGACCGCAGGTATTATAACTTCTTTTCCATTCCAGGATTCAACGTCGCTGGCTGCTGCCACAACTATACCGGAGATTTCATGCCCAAGGGTCAGGGGGGGCTTATTCACTGTTGGTACCCCTTGATAATAATACCCAAGGTCTGTATGGCAAATACCGCAGCCGGCAACTTCAACAAGAACTTCTCCGGGCATAAGTTCGGGTACATCTATCTGGGTTTTTTCCAATCTTCCTGGAGTTACTTCTCCTGTTTCCCTATCCTTTTTAAAAGGACTGGCCATTTGCCAGGTCCAAATTTTTTCAGGAACCTTTCCCATTTTTTTTCTCCTTTTATAATTTTAATAAGCATCTTTATTAAAAGAAGCCAATACCACCTAATTAAACTGATGTGCCGGTTTAGCGCACCCCATTTCCATGGACATAAAGCCCTCAGGGTTATTCATTTTAGCATTTCACCACTTTAACTTTTGTCCCGATCCATTCAGGCGGAAGGTAAACCCTCCCGCTGTTACCGCTTGACTTAACAATTTTTTCGATCAGTTCTTCTCCATAAATTTCAAATTTCACTTTGCTGGGAGAATTATTTTCTTTTAATATGTCACTTTTTTCATCGTCAATCGCCATGATGTTTAAACTCCTGTTTACAAAATAGCCATTACAGGGGTATATTCCAGCTATTACTTAGACATTTTATAGATACATTACAGCTACACGTCAAGAATTTATTAAAATTTTCTTTTTATATCCTTTTTTATATCCTTTTTTCTATCCATTGATGCATCAACCATAGAGGCATTATCGGTTTTTCCATTCATCCTTTATATTTCCCATCAATATATATATTGAAAACAAAAGCATATTCTGAGTATAAGTGATTATCTCTAACTATTAACCCTTATGTTTTTCCAAGGCATATAAATGAAATTGACGGACAAACCATCAGCGGATCAGGATGTAAAACCTTCAGAAAAATCAACCATACAACTATACAAGGAAAGCCGTCTTGCCCAGGAACAGCTAAACACGCTCCTAAAATTTTTGCCTGATCCGGTATTTGCCTTCACCCTTGACAACAAGGTTGATTACATTAATCCTGCCTTTGAAAGAGTCTTTGGATGGACCCTTGAAGAGGTAAAAGGAAAAAATATTAAATTCATTCCCGATCACCTGATTGGCCAGGCAAAACAAGGGATGAAACAATTGTTCAACAACCTTACGGTCCTTGATTTTGAAACCCAGAGATACACAAAAGACGGGCGAATTCTTGATATATTGATCAATGGTTCAATTTTGTATGATGAATTCAAACAACCCGCAGGACAGGTATTGATCCTGAGGGACATGACCGTTGAAAAACGAATCGCAAAAAGCAATAGAATCATGTTCAGGATCTCAAAGGCATTGCACCATTATCAAAAACTTGGAGATCTGATTCCCCTGATTAATAGGGAAATCCAAAAACTAATATCTGTGGAAGGGGCTTTCATTCTCCTGGCCGATGAATCAAAGGATCAGCTCTATTTTTTTTCTGCCCAATACCGGAACCGGGAATCGGAAAAAAAATTCAAAAAAATAAGATTCTCAGCTAACCAGGGAGTCTCCGGCCGTGTTTACAAAACCGGAAAACCAATTATTATTTCCGATGTCACCCAATGCTCTTTTTTCCTGAGACGGGTCGACGATGAGACAGATCTTGTCACAAGAGGAATTTTATCGGTTCCCATAAAACTTCAAGACCGGACAATTGGTGTGATTTCCGTGGTCAATAAAAACCATGGCGAGTTTGATAATACAGACATAGAGCTTTTAAGCGTTGTGACTTCTAGCATTGCTCTGCCCATTGAAAATACCAGGATACATGAAGAATTAAGAAAATCCTTTAAAGAACTGAAAATACTGAACCATGCAAAAGATAAGGTGATCAATCATCTTGCCCACGAAATTAAGACCCCTGTTTCGGTCTTAAGTGCATCCATGAAACTTTTGTCAAAAAAACTTGCGGCCCTGGGCCTGGAAAACCAATTGATTGAAAAAATTTTTACCAGGGGGCAAAGAAATCTTAACAGAATTTTAGACATCCAATATGAAGTGGAAGATCTTTTAAGAAAACAAGACTTTAAAGCATATAATATACTCAACAAACTTCTTGATGCATGCAAAGATGAATTAAATGTCCTGATTGAAAGTGAAACAGATAACATTGATATTATAACCAGGGTGCACAACACAATTGAAACTCTTTTCGGTCCAAAAAAAATTTTTCCCCGATCTCTTCTTTTGGACGAATATCTGTTAAAAACTATTGATCAGCTCAGGCCAAAGTTCCAACATCGAAAATGTATTTTAAACACCCGGATTGACAAAAATATCCCTGTTTATATCCCATGTGAAATCCTTGACATAATCATAACAGGCGTCATACGAAATGCTGTTGAATATACCCCGGATGCAGGCAAAATAGATATTATTCTAACAAATACAAAAAATTCTCCGGAGTTGATTGTCAGGGATCATGGAATCGGATTGACCAAAGAAAAATTACATTTGATATTTGAAAATTATTTCATCCCCCCCGATTCCATGGATTATTCGACCAAAAACGCCTATGATTTTAATGCGGGTGGCAGGGGATTTGATCTTTTGAGGATGAAAATTTTTTCTGAACGGTATCATTTTAAAATCTGGGTGGATTCAAACCGATGCCGGATCATACCCGGTGACAAGGATATCTGCCCCGGTGATATCAACCTGTGCTCTGCATCTAAAGCAACTTGTCTCAATTCAGGAGGAACATCCATTCACATTAAATTTCAATCAATTCTCCAATAGAGAATGCAGGCCAAACATTTTTACACTCTTATTTCTTTTTCAATTTATCCATCAACTCTTCAAAGGAATCCCTCTCCAGAATCTTACCGAACTGGGAGCGATAATTGCCGATCAGGCTTACCCCTTCGATGACCACATCGTACACCATCCACTGATCATTTTCCCGGGTAAACATTCTATAATTTATGGGTATTTCAATGGTTTGAGTAATAATTTTTGTATTTATCTGAACTTTTTTTTTCTTTCTCCGTTCTTTAAGAAAGATAACTTTTTCATCTGTATAGCCTTCCATTTTGGTGATATAGGCATCTTTCAGCAATCGGCCGAACAAGGCTACAAACTCTGACTTCTCATCTTGGGTTCTTTCTTTCCAGTATCTTGCAAGACTCAATTGTGACATTTTTTCAAAATCAAACCGTTTTTCCACTATTTTTCCCAGCATATCCCGGCGTTTTTCCTTCTGGGATTCACTTTTGAATTCCGGATTTTTCAAAACAGCAAGAATGGAGTCAATGCTCTGTTTTAACTGGTCCCGGGCAGGGGAAGCAGAAGCCCCGCCCACAGAAGAAAAAATAAAAATCACGATCAAAATCAGCCATATTTTTCCCAAACATCTCATATACAAAAACCTACCTATAATTTACCTGGTATGTCAAATCGAATCCTTATTGATCCAGTCAAGGGCAACCTTGGTATCATCTTTAATTGTAAATACATTGTCCAGCTTGGTCAGGGACAGGGCATTAAAAACCGTTTTTCCAAGACCAGCCAATATAAATTTTTTATTTTCCTTTTTACTCCATTGCAACCCTTCCACCAGGGTGGCGATACCGGAACTGTCCATAAAGGATACCAGGGAAAGATCCACGACAATACCCCGTACTTTTTTCTTAAAAAAAGGAAGAAGGGTATCCCTTAAATTTGGAGAGGTAAACATGTCAATTTCGCCTTCAACATTAACCAGGGCAATTCCGTCTTTTTCGCTGCTGTTTATTTTAAAACCCATGGGATTCTTTATTTATCAAAAATATATTTACTGATTAATTCTTCCAGACTGATGGCAGATTCCGTATCCATCAGGGAATCCGTATCTTCCAACAAATCCTCGGATCCGCCCGGTGACAATTTGACAAATTTATCTCCGATAACCCCTTTGGTACGAATGGATGCAATGGTATCATCGGAAATCTTTGTTCCTTTTTTTATTTCCATTTTCACCAGGGCATTGTTTTCCTCCAGTGTAATCTGTTTGACCTTGCCCACGGGAACACCGGCTATTTCAACCGTGGCCCCGGGCTCAAGCCCCTCAATGGATCCAAAGGTTGCGTCAATGGTGTAGGTATTTGACCCGAACAATTCAACAGACCCCAGGTTAACGGACAGATAAACCAGGCAAACCATGCCCAAAATCATAAAAACACCCACTGATATTTCTGTTTTTTTCCCATACATGATGTATTGATTTAAATCCTATAGTAATAAAGATGTCAAGATATAATCCACAATAAGTATTGAAAGGGATGTCAGTACCACTGCGTTGGTCGTGGCAGAACTGACGCCTTCGGTGGTGGGTTCCGCCATAAACCCCATAAACGAAGATATCCAGGCAATCAAAAGACCGAAACTTAAGGATTTCAAGATCCCGCCGTAAATATCGGTAAAGGTAACCGCTGATACCATCTTGCCAAAATACGCCCCTTCATTCACCCCGAGAAGCTTGACACCGACCAGGTAGCCGCCCATGATCCCTATCACGTCAAAAACAGCGGTCAAAAGGGGCAAAGAAATAATGCCCGCAATAATCTTGGGGCTGATCACATATTTCACAGGATCAATGGCCATCATTTCAAGGGCAGGAAACTGATCTGTGATTTTCATTATCCCGATTTGGGCGGTAATGGCGGAACCAGCCCTTCCCGTCACCATGAGTGCACAGAGAACC
>DAOWDR010000647.1 GCA_030638935.1 Desulfobacteraceae bacterium
CCCGGAACCCAGGTCTTGCAATTTAGGTTCATATTTTGAGCAAACAGACTTTGCATAGCGGCAGCGGGTTCGAAAACGACAACCTGAAGGCGGATTTATCGGGCTTGGAATTTCCCCTTCCAGGATTATTTTTTTTCTGTTTGTTTCTCCAATCCTGGGCATTGCAGAAATCAATGCCTGGCTATAGGGATGTGCCAGGTTGTCAAAAACATCCTCGGTCTTTCCTGTTTCAACAATTTTTCCCAGATACATAATGGCAATATCGTCGGACATATATTTAACCTGATTTAAATTATGGGATATCCAAAGATAGGTTAGTCCAAGGCTCTCCTGAAGATCCTGCATCAAATTTAAAATAGTTGCCGCCGTGGAAATATCCAGCCCCGAGGTGGGTTCATCGGCCACAATAAAGGAAGGGTCCAGGGCAATGGCTCTTGCAAGGCCTATCCGCCTTGCCTGCCCCCCTGAAAATTCATTTGGAAATTTCAAAGCAGCTTCAGGGGGCAGGTTTACAGCTTCAAGCAGCCTGCTTACTTTTTCATCCACACTTATGCCATTTTGGTAGTTATAGGCGATCAAAGGTTCTGCAATAATCTGCTTGACGGTCATTCTTGGGTTAAGGCAGCCGAACTGGTCTTGAAAAATGAGCTGGGCCTGCTGGTGAAATTCATATTTTTCCTTTTGGTTCATTTTGAAAATATCTTTACCCTGAAATAGAATCTCTCCCGACTGGGGTTTCAAAAGGCGGAAAATAGTTTGTCCAAGGGTTGATTTACCGCAGCCGCTCTCGCCTACAAGCCCGAAGGTATGGCCTTTGCGAATATTCAAATTCACGCCGTCAACGGCATGGACAACCCGCAACCCTTTGCCGAACACCTTGGACAGCAGTCCTTTTCCAAGGTAAAAATGCATTTTTAAATCATTAATCTTTATTAGATCCATTTCCATTTTTGCCTCCCCCTCCTCTGATCCAGCAGACAGGCTGACCAGTGATCAGATGCAACCATTTCAAGCTCGGGTGTAATGCTGGAGCATTCATCCTCGGCAAAGGGACATCTTGGATGAAAAGAACATCCCGACGGTAATTGATCCAGGGAAGGAACATGCCCTGGAATTGACAACAGTCTTTTTCCCTTTGTGTGGCGACCGGGAAGAGATTCCAAAAGAGCTGAAGAATAAGGATGCCTTGGGGAACCCAAAACGATTGAGGTTGGCCCCATTTCAAAAATCCGGCCTGCATACATGATCATGATCTGGTCTGAAATTTGTTACAACACCCCGAGATTATGGCTGATATAGAGAATTGAGGTATCGTATTTGGACCTTAACTTCATCAGCAAATCCAAAATTTGCGCCTCAATGGTCATATCCAGGGCTGTGGTGGGTTCATCTGCAATCAGCAATGATGTCTGGGAGGACAATGCCATGGAAATCATAACCCTTTGTTTCATTCCGCCTGAAAATTCAAAGGGATAATTATGTATCCTTTCACTGGAATCTGAGATGCCTGTATCTTCCAATTGCCTGACAGCCATCTCATACAATTGTTTTTTATTGCTTCGTTTTTTTAATTTTTGATTGATTTGCTGAAACCGCAGAAAATCCGTCATCTGGGTCCCGATTTTAAAAACATGATTCAGGGCATTTTGCGGGTTTTGAAAAATCATGGATATCTTCTGACCACGGATATCTTTATCCATCTGACGCTGGGATTTTCGTAATAAATCCTCTCCCTGGAATACGATTTCGCCCCTGGGGATCTTTGCAATCTGGGGTAAAAGCCCTATAATTGACAGGCCCATTGTTGATTTTCCACATCCGCTTTCTCCGGCCACACCCATGACCTGGCCTTTTTTCAGGCTAAAGCTGACCTTGTCCAAAGCTCGCATTTTACGGCCTGCCAGATGATAATCAAGGGTCAGTGAATTTACTTCCAATAAGGAATCATTCATTATTTTTCTCTCTCCTTTGGATCCAGGGTCCTTCGGAATCCATCACTGAAAAGTGCAAAGGCAACCATGGTGGCTGCAATTGCAAAAGCCGGCCAGAAAATCATCCATGGTGATGTCATGATATACTTGTATCCGTTCTGGAGCATTATCCCCCAGGAAGCCGTGGGCGGCTTTACACCGAGTCCTAGAAATGACAGTCCCGCCTCATAGATGATCATGGTGGCCATATCCATGCCAAGACATACAATCACAGGCGTCATGATATTGGGAATAATATGCTTGAAAATAATTCTTCTTTTTTTAAGACCCAGTGCTTCTGCTGCCTTAACAAAGTCAGATTCTTTCACAGATAATGTTTGAGCCCTTGCAATTCGACCATAAAAAGGAAAAGAGGTCACGGCCAGGGCCACAATAAGATTAAAAAGCGAGGGGCCCAGAACTGCAATAATTGCAAGTGCCAGAATAACCTGGGGAAAAGAGATAACAACATCAAAAACAAGAATGATAAAATAATCAAATTTGCTGCCCTCCCTGTAACCGGCCAACACCCCCATAATCACACCGACAAAAGCTGAAAGGGTGACAGAACCAAAAGATACAAGGGTGGCAATCCTGCATCCGTAAATGATACGGGATAAAATATCACGGCCAAGATAGTCCGTACCCATGAAATGATCCATGGTGGGACCGGAAAAACGATTGATGATATCCTGCTCATTTGGATCAAAGGGAGATATAAAGGGAGCAAAAATAGCGGTCAAGATCATCCCTGCAATAAAAACAATCCCGAAAAGCCCACCCCTTGTACCGGCAATCCCCTTGATCATATCTTTTATTCTGTTGAACAAAAGAGGTCCTGGAACCATGGTCTCTTCCGAATAAACAGAATTATTATTTGTCTCTACTGATAAATGGGTACCCATTTAAGCTCCTTTTCAATCATATTTGATTCTGGGATCAACAAAGGCATATGAAATGTCTGCCAGCAGATTTGCAAAAATAAACATGATTGTGGTAATCAGTATTCCACCCTGTACAACGGGCAGGTCTCTTGCATAAACCGCATCAACAATTAATTTTCCAAGTCCGGGCCGATTAAAGATAATTTCCATGAAAACAGCCCCCCCCAGAAGTTTTCCAAACCCCAGGCCAATAACCGTGATGGTTGGAATAACGGCATTTTTAAGAGCATACCTGTAAAAAACTGTTTTAACAGGAGCTGCAAAGGCCCGGGCTGTACGAATATAATCCTTATCCAGAACATCAAGCATGGATTCTTTTGTCAGACGGGCTATATACCCTATCCACCCTATGGCCAGTGCCAGGGACGGCAATATCAGATGCAGGGCAATATCGGTGATATTCCCGTCTTCGCCTGCCCCTAAGGATGGCAGAATGGGAATTGTCACGCAAAATAGCAGCATTAATAAAAGTGCTGCAACAAAATCGGGCACGGCTACACTCAAAAGGGAAAATGTTGTAACGGCCCTGCCCGCAGATTTTTTCCGATGGATGGATGCATAGGTTCCCAGAAAAATTCCGACAATGGCTGCAAAACCCAGGCTGGACAAGGCCAGCAGCACGGTATGGGGTAAGTTTTTAGTGATTAACGAGACAACAGTATGACCTGACCAGACAGAGG
>DAOWDR010000223.1 GCA_030638935.1 Desulfobacteraceae bacterium
AGGGCCAGGTCCAGGTCAGGGAGTTGATCGACTATTACCTGAATAATGCCGATATTATTTGTAAAACCATTGCTTCCCTGGGTTTTGATTATGTGGGGGGTAAAAATTCTCCATATATATGGATAGACGGTAATGGCAGGGATTCCTGGGACTTTTTTGACCTTTTGCTCAACAAGGCCTCGGTGGTCTGTACGCCTGGGGGCGGGTTTGGCCGGTGCGGCAGCCCATACATAAGGATCTCCGCCTTTAACAGCCTGGAAAATGTGACCCTGGCAATGGAACGGGTGAAAGAAGCATTAAGATGAATCATTTTTTCAATGTAAAAAGTATTGAAGAGGTTTTTTCCCTTGTGGAACAATTTCCTGCCCTGGGCAGGGAAAACATTGAGGTAGCTAGTGCCTGTTCCAGAATTTTAGCAGTTGACCTGGTAGCAAAAAGAGACATGCCCGGGTTCAGGCGGGCCACCATGGACGGGTATGCGGTCCATGCTGCATCCACCTACGGAGCTTCCGAGTCCAGCCCTGCATGGCTTGAACTTGCGGGAACCATTTCCATGGGCCAGGTACCGGATTTTGCCCTGGAACCGGGACAGGCTGCCCAAATATCCACGGGAGGTATGTTGCCCAAAGGGGCGGACAGCGTGGTCATGGTAGAGCATACAGAAGCCGTGGATGAGGGGTCTGTGGAAATATACAAGAGTGTGGCCCCGCTCCAGCATGTGATAGACGCTTCCGAGGATTTCGCAAAAGAAGATATTGTTATTAGTGCCGGGACCTTTATCCGGCCCCAGGAAGCAGGACTTGCTGCCGGGCTGGGCTTTTTAGAACTATCGGTCTACCAGGTTCCCAAGGTGGGGATTATCTCCACCGGGGATGAAATTATTCCCATTACAGAGGAACCTGTTCCAGGCAAAATTCGGGATATAAATTCCTATACCCTGGCAGGATTTATTGAAGAAGCCCATTGTATACCGGTACGGTACGGGATTATCAATGATGACCCAAAAGTTCTTAAAAAAGCTTGTGAGCAAGCACTTGAAGAATGCGATATGGTATTGATATCCGGGGGCAGTTCAGTGGGTACCCGGGATTATACCGTGGAGGTTTTGTCTTCCATGGCAGATACCCAAATACTGGTCCAGGGCATGTCGGTCAGTCCCGGCAAGCCCACCATCCTTGCCAAAAGCGGGAATAAACCTGTGTGGGGGCTTCCCGGCCAGGTGGTTTCGGCCATGGTAGTTGTAAAAATTATTGTGATTCCCTTTTTGCATAGGCTCCAGGGATACAAAAAACCTGTGAGGCAAATCCGGGTTCCTGCGAAATTGACCCGGAATGTATCTTCTGCCCAGGGAAGGCGGGATTTTGTAAGGGTAATACTTGAAAATGAGCAAATAGGAAATGGCCAATCAGGAAGTAATTTGGGCCGGATGCTGGCCCGGCCGGTCCTGGGAAAATCAGGGTTGATCAGGACTATGATCCATGCAGACGGCCTTCTTGAGATCGGAGAGAATGTGGAAGGCCTGGAAAAAGATAGCCTGGTTGATATTATCCTTTTATAAAAAAGAGAGGCTCTATAGCCGATCTATAAATTTGTATGGCAATATTATTTAGCAAAGAGCGGAGCCGATGAATTCAAAAAGAAATGTATACCTGGATATGAAGAGCATTGAAGAGGCAAAGGCATGTCTTTTCGATCATTTTAAAGCCTATGCAACAGGCATTGAAACCATTGATGTGGTAAACTCAAAGAATCGGGTGCTGGCAGAACCGGCAGTGGCAGCTATTTCTTCGCCAAATTTTCATGCCGCTGCCATGGACGGCATTGCCGTGGATGCCCAGATTACATTCGGGGCCAGTGAAGAGGCACCCAAAACACTTGTTCCGGATGAGAATGCCTTTTGGGTGAATACCGGCCATGCCATGCCGTCAGATACAAATGCCGTTATCATGATTGAGCACTTAAATATCCTGGACGATACTCGTGTCGAAATTGAAGCTCCTGTGTTCCCCTGGCAGCATGTCAGGAAAATGGGGGAGGATATTGTGGCCACCAAACTTTTATTTTCCCGGGGGCACAAGATTAATTCCTATTCCCTCGGAGCCCTTCTTTCCGGTGGTATTTTCCAGGTGTCGGTGTATAAACGGCCAAGGGTGATAATTATTCCCACGGGGTCTGAACTTAAGCAATGGCAGGATATACGGCCGGACCAGATGAAACCGGGGGATGTGGTGGAGTCTAATTCCACTGTATTGGGCGGCCTTTGCCAGGACCACGGAGCCCTGTTTGACATTCATTCCATGATCAGGGATGATCTTTCCTCCATACAAAATGCAGTTGAGAAGGCTGCTGCAGGCCGTTACGATCTGGTCTGTATTATTGGCGGCTCCTCGGCCGGATCGGAAGATTTCGCAAAGCCTGTAATATCTTCCCTTGGAGAGGTATATGTCCACGGGGTGACCATGATGCCGGGAAAACCGGTTTTGTTTGGAAAGGTAGGCCAGGTGCCGGTATTTGGAATTCCGGGATATCCCGTGGCAGCCATTGTTGCCTTTGAGCAGTTTGCCGGCCCCCTGCTGCTTAATATGCAGCATCTGCCGGAAAATATTCCCCAGACAGCCATGGTAACCCCTGCCAGGAAGATTGCTTCCAAGCTGGGCCAGGAAGAATTTTTAAGGGTTAAAATAGGTTCCGTGGACGGACAGCTGATATCCTCCCAGCTTCCCCGTGGTTCGGGTAGTATCACCACCCTTACCGAGGCAGACGGGGTGATTCGAATCCCGAAGCACATTGAGGGCATTTCCGAAAACCAGAGTGTTAAAGCACATTTGTTGCGTCCTTTGCCGGCCATAGAAAATACCCTGGTCATCATTGGTTCCCATGACAATACCCTGGATCTTCTGGGTGACCAGATCCGCCAAGGGAATCAGGGAAATTTTGATGTCGGGATTTCCTCCAGCCATGTGGGGAGCATGGGGGGATTGATGGCCATTAAAAAAGGGGGGTGCCATATGGCCGGGGCCCACCTGCTGGATCCCATTGACGGCAGTTATAATATTTCATATGTAAAAAAATATTTGCCCGACCATGGGGTTAGGATTGTCAACCTGGTCATGCGGGAGCAGGGATTGATAGTACCCAAAGGAAACCCTGATAATATCCAATCCATTGAAGACCTGAAAACAGGAAAGTTTTCTTTTATAAACCGCCAGCCCGGGTCGGGCACAAGGATTTTATTTGACTACAAACTCAAACAATCGGGGTTAAAGCCCGGCGATATTTTAGGGTATGAAAATGATGAGTACACCCATATGTCGGTGGCCGTGGCCGTGCTTTCGGGCAGAGCCCAGGCAGGCCTGGGGATAAAGGCCGCAGCCAATGCCCTTTCTCTTGATTTTGTACCCGTCATAACCGAGTCCTATGACCTGATCATCCCGGAACGGTTTTTTGGGTCACAAAAGGTGAGTATCCTTCTGGATACAATTGGTTCAGACGAATTTAAAGACAGGGTTCTGGCCCTTGGCGGATATGGTGTGGAAAAAACAGGTCAGATTCTTTATTAAGCTATAGATTAAAAATTCAAACAAAGAAAGGGCATCAAATAGTTGTCTTTGATGCCCTTTCTCTTTTTTTATACAGGCTTCGCCCGGGAAGGAGATCCTTCCCGGACAGCATTTAAAAGATTAAGAGTAAAAATTAATAGGGGTGCAGCTCAACCCGTCTGTTCAGGGAACGTCCAAAGTCTGTACCATTAAGGGCAACCGGTGATTTGAATCCAAAACCGGTGGTGGCCATTCTGTTTCTCAAAATTCCCTTGTCCACCAGATAATTGGCAACCGCATTGGATCTTCTCATGGACAGACCCATGTTATAGCTTTCTGTTCCGACATTGTCGGTATGACCCTGGAGTTCAACACTCATGGCAGGATTCTTTTCCATGATGACAATTATTGCGTCAAGCAGGGGATAACCAGCTGGTTTAATTTCGGTTTTGTCAAAATCAAACAGAACACTGTCAAGGGTCCAGCAGCCAACTGCATTGACTTTGGCGCCTACAGGTGTTCCAGGGCACTGGTCTTCGTCATCGTAAACACCATCGCCATCACTATCTTTTCTTTCTGCTTTCATAGGGGCCGTGGCTGCTGCCATTGCCATTGCTTTTTTCTTGAGAAATACTTTTTCCACAAAGGCTGCCATGCCGTCACCAACCATAAGGTCGTCGGCGGTTGAGTAAAATCCGCAGTCGCCTATTTTTGCAACTTCCTGGAGAAATGCTTTTCCCTCAGGAGAATCCCCCACCTGGATGGGATAAAAGCAGATGGAAGATCCGTATTTGTCTTTCAGCTCCTGTATCTGGGCAATTTTTGTATGCATTTCCAGGCCGTCACTAATTATGATCACGGCGTTGTGTACGCCTGAAAGACCTTCAAAATCAAGCGATATTGCATCCAGTGCTTTGCCAAGGGGGCTCCCTCCGCCAGGTTTTGTTATAACTTCAAGGGAATCCTTTAGGCCGGCAGTCGAATATTTTTCCATGCCGTAAAAGAGTTCAGTATTATTTTTGGAAACCTCAGAATGATGTCCGAAACTTCTTAATCCGGCTGTCTGGCCCATTTCCGGAATTGTCAGGTTCATCCTGTTTGCAAGGGCTTTGGCTATTGTGAATTTGTTGTCATATCCCATGGAACTGGAGGCATCAAATGCAACAATAAAATTATCCACCTTTGATTCGTAGGCTCCTGTGTCAAACGTTGTCGCCGCAAATGGGGGCAGTTCCACCGGCTCTTTTGCTGCGCATCCAAATAAAAAAAGGAATGCAATTACAGACAGTAAACTTTGAACTAAAAATCTCTTATTCATTTTTTTACTCCTTTTAATTGAAACATATTTTGAGGTGATTTAAGGATACAAAAAGTTTTTGAAACTTTGGACAAATATGTCAATTATTATTACAGGAGAAGGAGAATGAAATCAACAACTCTTTTGTTAATTTTTAGCTATCTCTTTTTTTAGGGCAATGGCAAATTTTTGAAGTGTATAAGGTTTTTTGATATACTGACCGACTCCAAGCTGCTTTGCCTCTTTTACCCGTTTGCTTTCAGAAAAACCGCTGGCAATGATTGCTTTTTGTTTTGGATTGATTTTAAGTACCTTTTTGTAGGTTTCAAGGCCATCTATTCCCGGCTCCATTTTCATGTCAAGGATGAGTAGATCCACCGAACGTTTTTTTATAAAGGCCACAGCCTTTTCCCCGCTGTCCACGGTGAATGGAGTGTATCCCAGAATTTTAAGGCATCCCTGGGCGATTTTTCTTTGTCCTTTGGCGTCATCAACCACCAGAACAGTTTCATTGTTTCCTTTAAAGGCCTCGACCTTGAAATTGTCGTTGATGTTCTCTGTCTTGTCCCTTGTTGCAGGAAAGTAGAGCTCAAAGGAGGTTCCTTTTTCTTTTTCGCTGGAAATCTCAATATATCCCTGGTGATCCCTGACCGCATTCCAGACAACGGAAAGGCCTAACCCTGATCCGCTTCTTCCCATCTGTTTTTTCGTATAAAAGGGTTCAAAAATTCTTTTGATATCTGTCTGGCTTATTCCCTCGCCGTTATCACTCACCCGCAGCACCACATACTCGCCTTCAGGGATTTCATCACCGCCCATTGAGATATCCACGTAGCGGTTAAATGTTTCAATGGTGACCTGTCCACTTTTCTGTACAGCTTCGGCAGCGTTCATGACAAGGTTCATAACTACCTTGGAAATATGGGATTCAGACCCATTTAGATTTAAAAGATAGGGTTCTGAGCTGATTTTAAAATAGATTTCCGGGAAGTTTCTTTCAAGGCGATTGTGGGCAGAGCTGTTATAGTAGCCATGGATTACCTGATTCAGGTTTAAAATACTTGTTTTAGGAATTCCCCGCCGGGTAAGGGTTAAAAGGTCCTGAACAATATCGGCAGCCTTAAGTCCTGTATCATGGATGAAAGAGATGGGTTCAACCAGTGGGCTGTCCTCTTCAAGTTGCATTAATAACAATTCAGGATAGGAAACAAGACCCGAGAGAATATTGTTCAAATCATGGGCCACCCCTCCGGCGATAATCCCTAGTAATTCCATTTTTTCAGCCTGGCTAATTTTTTTCTCAAGTTCTCCGACACTTTTATTTTCATGGGCCAGCCGTGCTTCTTCAAGGCCAAGGGCTGCAGCCAGGGTTTGAATACAGTCAATATCATCACGGGTAAAGGAGCGGGGTCGGGTATCAATAACCCAAAGGGTTCCCAATGTCTTTTGTTCGTATAAAACAGGGGTGCCGATACACGCTTTGATTCCCAATCTTTGTACCAAAGGATCCGAGGCTTCCTTATCCCGGGGCATAATGCAGGAAAGTGAGTGATGGGTTTCACTGCCAGTGGGAAAAGCATCCTTGAAAAGGGAGGTTGCCAGAAAAGAGTCAGTGTCCATGGACCTTGGTAGATCCGGGGTTATGTGGATTATATCTCTGCCTTTTTTATTGCTTCTGGAAATATAAATCACGAAAAGTCCTGCAATTATGGAAAGGGCCTGTTCTAAAATGATTTTGATATTTTTCTGGCAATCGGTTCCCAGCAAATGGAAAATCTGGGCTGTCCTGAGCGATTTTTCAATTGTATTGGACTGGCTGGATTCCTTTATTTTCATTTTGTTTTTCCCCATAAAAGGCATATAGGCATTTTTAGTGTGAAACCCCTTTAAGTTCAAGTCTTTTTTTTAAAATCTTGCAATTTAAGTGCAGGAATTATATACGATTGCTTGACTTGATCGGGATTAATATTTAGTTTTGTGCTGACCTTTAAAAAAATAAAGAACATTAAAATAATATGGAAATATATCAGGGAATCATACTGGGCATTCTTCAAGGATTAACCGAGTTTTTGCCGGTAAGCAGCTCCGGGCATCTGGTGCTGGGGCAGATTTATTTTAACATTACCGAATTTGTATTGATATTTGATATCAGCGTTCACATGGGAACCCTGGCAGCCGTTTTGGTGGTTTATTTTTCTGATATTAAATTGATGTTTGAATCAGTTTTTGTGTTTCTGGGAAAAGTTATAGGCCGTAAGCCTTTTGCCCACCTTTTAAATACGGATGAGAATCTGAAACTGGCCGCACTCATCATAATTGGCTCTGTGCCTACGGCATTGATCGGTCTTGTGCTGAAACAATTTGAGCATGTGTTGTTTACTTCGGATACACTGGTGGGCTGCATGCTGATACTCACAGGCACAATCCTGTGGGTTTCCAGACGGTATTATCACAATGAAGCTGCAGGCGTTAAATTTGACACAAAGCGGGCCATCATCATTGGGATTGTCCAGGGATTTGCGGTCGTTCCCGGTATCTCCCGATCCGGCAGCACCATTGCCGCCGGCATGGTTGCCGGGCTGGACCGGCACACGGCGGCCAAATTTTCTTTTCTCTTGTCTGTCCCGGCCATCCTGGGTGCCCAGGTCCTGGGTGTGAAAGATGCCATGGAAACAGGATTTATCATGAATCCTGCCATTATTTATGGAACAATCGTGTCATTTGCCGTTGGCCTGGTTGCATTGAAACTATTATTAAAATTGGTTCATAGGGGTAAGTTCCATTTGTTTGCCCCCTATTGTTGGCTGGTTGGCATGCTGGTGCTCTTATCAAAATTAATTTAAAGGAGGGTCTATGAATCCCGGAATTTTCAGGGAATATGACATTCGGGGGATTGCAGGAGAGGATATAAACGAACAAGACGTCGTTGATATTGGAAAAGCCTATGGCACCCTATTAATTGAACAGGGCAGAAAAAAAATATCCGTTGGAAGGGATTGCAGGAAAACTTCGGATAGGTTTTCCCAATTGTTTATCCAGGGTATTGTTTCAACTGGCTGCGATGTGGTGGATATCGGAACCTGTCCCACGCCAGTGCTTTATTTTTCCATCCACCAATTAGGACTGGACGGCGGGGCCATGGTCACTGCCAGCCATAATCCCCCGGAATACAACGGGTTCAAGTTGATGAGCGGGTTAAATTCCATCCACAGCCAGGGACTCCAGGATATCTTGCAGATTATTGAGCAAAAGGCCTATGTTCAGGGAGAGGGTAAGGAGACCCAGGCCGATGTGATTAAGCCCTATATGGCATATTTGAAGGAAAATGTCACCCTTAACAAAAAAATCAGGATCGGTATTGATGCGGGAAATGGTACAGGCGGAATTACTGCACTGCCTGTGTTAAAAGATCTGGGGTGCGAGGTCCATGATATTTTCTGCGATATGGACGGCTCCTTTCCCAACCATGAGGCAGACCCCACCCAGAAAAAAAATCTTGTTGATCTCATCGCCCTGGTGCAAAAGGAAGGCCTGGACCTTGGAGTAGGATATGACGGGGATGCCGACCGCATAGGCGTGGTGGACAAGAACGGGGGGGTGATTTACGGAGATCAGCTCATGGTGATTTATGCCAGGGAGATCCTTGAAAGAAAACCCGGGGCTACCTTTATATCGGAAGTAAAATGTTCCATGGTAATGTATGATGATATCCGAAACCACGGTGGCAATGCCATCATGTGGCGGACCGGTCATTCATTGATCAAGAAAAAAATGAAAGAGGAAAATGCGGAACTTGCAGGGGAAATGAGCGGCCACATGTTTTTCAAGGACCGATATTTCGGGTTTGATGATGCCCTCTACGCCACCTGCCGCCTTCTGGAAATCATGGCAGATACGGGCCGTGGGGTGGATGAATTGATCCAGGACCTTCCCCAAACCTTTACCACCCCGGAACTTCGGGTGGAGTGTTCTGATGACATAAAATTTGATGTGGTGGACAAGATTGTGGCCCATTACAAGGCAAAACCAAAGCAAAAGGTGATTGATATTGATGGTTTGCGGGCCGTGTACGACGACGGGTGGGGCCTTGTCAGGGCATCCAATACCCAGCCTGCCCTGGTTTTACGGTTTGAATCATTGACCCGGGAGCGGCTGGATGAGATCCAACAGGAGATTGAGTCCACCTTGAAACAAATAATAATTGAAACAAGTAATAGCTAAATAATATTGAGGAGATAAATTAAAGCGGTGCAACCCGGGGTCCGTCCCCTTTGTCCGTTTAATTTTTTTATATGCAGTTATCGTTACAGCAGCAGAACGCCGTTGATCACACAGGTTCTCCGGCCCTGGTTGTCGCAGGAGCAGGTTCCGGCAAGACCCGGACCCTGACCGCCAAATTTTCACATCTGGCAGCCACGGGACACGATCCTAAACGGGTGCTGGCCATCACCTTTACCAACAAGGCCGCCCAGGAGATGAAAGCCCGTCTTATCGAGATGACAGGGTTGCCCCCAAGCAGTTTCCAATGGGTTCGAACCTATCACTCCGCCTGTCTCATGATCTTGAAAAAGCATTGTGAAATCATGGGATATACCCCTCCTGTTCAAATTTTTTCTGTGTACCAGCAGGACAAGCTTGTCAAAGAGCTTTGCGTGAAAAACAATATCGAAAAAAAATATGCCAACCGGATTCTGTCCTCCATTTCCAGGGCGAAAAATTCCGGTGATCCCCAAAAATATTTTGAATTAAACCCAGGGTTTTTCAATATCAGGCTTGCTGACATCTATTCCCAGTTTGAGGAGCGTTTAAAGGAGATGAACTCTGTGGATTTTGACAATATTTTGTTAAAAACACGGGATCTTCTCCGGGATCATGAAGATGTTCGTACCTGGTACAAGCAGTATTTTACCTATCTGCTGGTTGACGAATACCAGGACACCAACAATCTCCAGGAGGATCTGACCAATCTGCTGTTGGGAGAGCACCGCAACCTGTTTTGCGTGGGAGATGACTGGCAGTCGGTTTACGGATTTCGGGGCAGCAATGTCAACCATTTTTTGCGGTTTCCCGATAAATACAAGGATTCAAAAATATTCAGGCTGGAAGAAAATTACCGATCCGCCAATGAGATTGTCCAGGCTGCCAACGACATGATTGATTACAACCCGGACAAGATGGAGAAAAAATGTTTTTCCAAGAAAAAGGGTGGTGTGGTTGAAATCTATCCTTTTATGTCCGATGCCCATGAAGCCGAATGGGTGGCCAAGAGAGTCAAAGCAATGAACCGTGATGGACAAGGCGTTCCCTTTGACAAGATGGCTGTTGTTTATAGAACAAAATTTTGTTCCCTGCCCTTTGAAAGAATTTTCAGGGCGTTTCGGGTTCCCTACCGCCTCATGGGATCCCAGGGCTTTTTTGAGCGCATGGAAATTTTAGATATCAACTCCTATCTGAGCGCTGCCTACTTTCCCAATGACGACCTTTCCTTTGAACGGGTGGTCAATACCCCCAGACGGGGAATCGGTCCTTCCATGATTAAAAAAATGGCTGCCATGCGCACCCCTGGGACAAGTTTGCAGGATGCGGCACGGATAATGGTTAAGGACAGGGTGCTGACAAAAAAGATCCATGAAAATCTTTCCCGGGTTTTGGAAATTTTGGATGTTATTCAGGATATGGCCCCTGCCATGGCCATGGAAACCGTTATTGAGGGCACAGGATATTACAAATATCTTGACAAAAAGGTAAAGACAAAAACTGAATTTATTTCAAAAAAAGAAAATATCGAGCAGCTCATATACACGGCCAGGTCCAAAAATAATCTGCTGGAATACCTGGAAGAGGCTGCCCTGATCCGGGAAGATAAAGAGGATGAGGATGATCAGGATTCAAATGGAATCGCCCTTTTGACCATCCATTCAGCCAAGGGGTTGGAATTTGATACCGTCTTTATTGTGGGATGCGAAGAGCGTCTTTTCCCCCATTGGCGGTCCATTGACGATGGAGACCAGGCCCTTTATGAAGAACGCCGTCTCATGTATGTGGCCATGACCCGGGCAGAACGCTTTTTATACCTGACCCATGCAAATTACAGGAAAGGAGAGTTTGCCACCAAAAGCCGGTTCATCGATCAGATAAAAGAATGTATGAGTTAGAAAAGGGGTGACGCCCCATACCCATGGATCTATTTTATGCCATAAAAGAACCTGTCTCCCAGCTTTTTGCCAAGATTATAGGCAATGGCAATCGGATTATCCCTTCGGATCATAAAGGGATTTTTCTTACCCTGTTTTTTATTATTTTTACCACGGTGACAGGGGTGGGCATTGTGGTGCCCTTGTTGCCCATCTATGCCCATGATCTTGGGGCAACCGGCATTTATCTGGCCATGATTTTTGGCTCTTTTTCCCTTTCAAGAACCTTTTTGCTGCCCCTGTTCGGCAGGCTTTCAGACCAGAAGGGCAGAAAGCCTTTTATTCTGGGGGGGCTTGCCACCTATGCCCTTGTCTCTGTTGCCTTTGTTTATTCCACCACCGTGGAAGGGTTGATCTTTATCCGGTTTATCCAGGGGGCAGGGTCTGCCATGGTCATGCCCGTGGTCCAGGCCTATGTGGGAGAGATCACCCCTGATGGATCCGAGGGGTATTCCATGGGTTTGTTTAATCTGTCCATGTTTTTGAGCCTCAGTTTGGGTCCGGTGATGGGAGGGGTTATCCATGATCTTTGGTCCATGGATGCCGCCTTTGTCTGCATGGGCCTTTTGTCTTCCCTGGGTCTTGGGCTCTGCCTTGTTTTTTTGCCTCCCTTGTCCATGGAAACGATTCGTTTAAAAAATAGGACCCCTGTCCCCTGGGCCCAGGTAGTCAGGGACTGGGAGCTTGGGGCACTTGTTTCGTTCCGGTATGCCTATACCGCCTGTATCGGCATTATATGGTGCTTTCTTCCTTTGTTTGCCGACAAGGCCTTTGGCCTTTCCGGTTCAAGGATCGGTCTGCTTGTTATGCTGGGCGTTTTTGTGTCCGGTATTCTCCAACTGCCCATGGGATACGCCGCCGACCGGGTGAATAAGAAAATCATGGTAACCCTGGGTGGGGCATTTTCAACATTTGGCATATTATTGCCTTTTTTTGCCGGATCATTTTCTGACCTGCTGGTCGCCGTTACCCTGTTTGGTATTGGCGGCGGTATTTCCATGCCGGCCATAACTGCCCTGGCCGTGATCAAGGGAGATGAAAAAAAGGCAATGGGATCTGTCATGTCCGTGATGACAGTTGCCCACTCTTTGGGCATGCTGACAGGTTCCCTCATAGCAGGGCTTGCCATGGATTTTTTCAGCCTTAAATTTGCCTTCCCCTGCGGTATGGTCTTCATGGCCGCAGGCACCCTTGCCTTTCTTCTCCTTTACAATCGCCATAATAAGCCAGTGTAATTATAGCTGTTGGGCAAATTTTTTGATTCTGGCAAATTCTTTTTTAAGTCGTTCCAATCCTTCAGGCAGGTGCCGGGCCTGTTTTAGTTTGCCTGTTTTTTCAATGGCCCCGGCTGCCTGGGCCAGGTCATGGGCCCCCAGATTGGCAGCCCCGCCTTTTATGGAATGGGCATTGTCCCGGAGAGTTTTAAAATCAACTTTCCCCTCAGCCTCCACCATGTCTGGAATCTGGCCTTCAACGGTTTTAATAAATTCTGTCAAAACTTCAATGAAAAAAGGCTTGTCATTTTTAAATTCATCCAGGGCTTTTTCAAGATCAATGGGATTTTCTTGAGGTGCAATGACAGGTTTAAGATCTTTGGCAGTGTAAGAATGGACCAGGGCCAGAAAGCTTTTTTTCTTCAGAGGTTTGGTCATAAAATC
>DAOWDR010000332.1 GCA_030638935.1 Desulfobacteraceae bacterium
AAAAAGCCTTTAAAAAAGGATGCAATTATTTTTATTCCGGATCAGGCAGAAAACGTTCCCAGATGAAACAGGCAGTTAAAAAGCTGGTCAACCAGGGGCAGCGGGAAAAAATGGTCATCAGTGTCCAGACCTATGCCAGATTCGGGGTGATGACTGAAACCTGGTTTAAACAAAGCCTTGCCGGCATGGGAATTGACCATGCAGATATTCTCATGCTGGGATGGCACAATAATACCCCGTCAAACCGGCTAATGGACTTTGCCCTGAATATGAAAGAGAAAGGTCTGTGCCGGTTCATTGGACTCTCCGGCCACAACCGGTCCCTTTTTCCAAAACTGGCCGGAAAAAAAATGTTTGACCTCTTCCATATCCGGTATAACCCTGCCCACAGAGGTGCAAAAAAAGAATGTTTTCCTCTCTTTGAAAAGAAGGACCCGCCCGGCCTTGTAACCTATACCGCCACCCGGTGGGGCCACCTGCTGCAACCAAAACATATGCCAACAGGGGAGCCCCCCTTAAGCGCCCGGGACTGCTATAGGTTTTCCCTGTCCGACTCCAGAATCAACATCTGTCTGTGCGGCCCAAGGGATATGGATCAGATGCAAACCGCATTGAGCGCCCTGGACAAGGGACCGCTCTCCCAAGAAGAGACAGATAGGATCACCCGCATCGGGGATCATGTTCACCAGTCTGCCAAAGGATTTTTCGGTTAACCTTCCTTTGGTTGAAACCAAAAAAAAATGACATAGAAAAATATGTCATGGGACTATAATACTGAAACAACGAAAAAGGAGAAAAAATGGATATCACCTCTTTAAATATTGAAAAAATAATTGAGCTCGTCACCATCTGGATGACCACCTATTCCATGAAAATCATTGCTGCCATACTGATCTTTGTCATTGGTAAATGGGTGGCCAGAAGAATCACCAACCTGTTTATCAAACTGCTGGAAAAAAACAAGGTGGACATCACCCTGACCCGTTTTCTGGAGAGCATTGTCTACTACACCCTGCTTGTGGGGGTGTTGATTGCAGCCGCCGGGCAGCTGGGAATCAATACAACCTCCTTTATCGCCATTGTAGGTGCGGCCGGCCTTGCCATTGCCCTTGCCCTAAAGGACTCTTTGGCCAATTTTTCCTCCGGGGTCATGCTGATTCTGTTCCGGCCCTTCCGGGTAGGGGATTTTGTCACCGTGGGCGGGGTCACTGGCAGTGTCATGGGCATTGATGTTTTCAATACTATCCTGAACACCCCGGACAACCAGCGGGTGATAGTTCCCAATGCCAGTATCACCAATAATGTAATCACCAACGTTACGGCCAATGATACCCGGCGGGTGGACCTGGTTGTCGGCATCGGGTATGGGGATGATATTTTAAAGGCCAAGCAGGTTCTGGACAGGATACTAAAAGAGGAAGACCGGGTGCTTGAAACACCAAAACCGAACATTGCGGTATCTGAACTTGCAGACTCCAGCGTGAACTTTGTGGTCCGGCCCTGGGTAAAAACCGGAGACTATTGGGATGTCTATTTTGATCTGACTGAAAAAATAAAGCTCACCTTTGACAAGGAAGGCATAAGTATCCCCTTTCCCCAGCAGGATGTTCATCTTTTCCAGGAAAAAAGCGATACCAAATCCTAACCGGAATTATTTTTTTGAAATTAAGAATGGGAACCAGACCATGCCGGAAATTAGTTCACCAAAGATTAATACACCCCCAATTAATACAACTGACATGACCGCTGCCATTTCCGCCCTGGTGGAAAGCGAATACGGCTTAACCGCCACCCTTACCCGGCTGGCCGGAGAAAATGAAAATTATCTGGTAAAAACTAAAGAAAATACACAATTTGTACTCAAGCTGGCCGATGAGGAAACCACTTCAGGAATGATCGAAATAGAGTACCTGGCAGTGGAACGCCTCATTGACGCAGAACTTGATATCCTATTGCCCAGGGTGATACCCACCAGAACCGGGGGAATCGAAGCCAGGGTTTTGACGGACAAAGGTCTTTTGCTCCGGGGAAGGCTTTTGGAATTTGTCCCGGGACAGGCCTGGTGTGATGCCCTTCCCGCAGCCAGGGTGCGGTTTGAGACCCTTGGCCAAACCATTGCCAAAATCAATGAAGCCATGGAGGTGATTGTCCACCCCGATGCCCAAAGGACCCACCATTGGGACCTTGCCAGGGCCCAACAACACAGGCCCTCAATTTGTCTGGTGGATGATACAAAACGCCGCAGGATACTGGAACAAATTTTTCATTTTTATACTGCCGTTGCCATGCCCAGGTTCCCTGGTCTGCCCCGCTCCCTGATCCACGCCGATATCAATGATGATAATATCCTGGTAGACAAAGACCGGATCCAGGGTATTCTGGATTTTGGAGACTGCCTGGAAAATCCCATTATCTGCGATCTGGCCATAGCCCTGGCCTATGTAACCCTGGACGAGGAAGACCCCCTGGAAGTCGCATCACAAGTTGTGGGGGCCTATCACCGGGTCAGAGCACTGTCCCTGGACGAACTTGAGGTATTATTCCCCCTCATCTGCGCCCGGCTGGCTGTATCGGTTATTATCTCAGCCAAGCGGCGTCAAATTGATCCCACCCGGGAAAGCTGGTTTGTCTCCGAGGAACGTGCCTGGAAAAAACTGACATTTTTTGCCGGCATACCTTTGGCCGATGCCGCCATCTGTCTGGCTTCAAAAACTGATTTAACTCCCTATGGAGACCGGGGCGAACCCATTCCCAAACTGGTTGAACAACGACAGGAATGCCTGGCGCCCGCCCTATCAACCTCCTATGGGACCCCATTAAAAATCATCCAGGGAAAAGGCCAGTATCTCTACGACTTTTATGGCCGTCCCTTTTTGGACCTGTACAACAATGTCTGCCATGTGGGCCACTGCCACCCAAAGGTGGTGGAAGCAGGCCAGAAACAAATGGCAAGACTCAACACCAACACCCGATATCTCTATGACGGCCTCACCGATTATGCCCAAAAATTATGCAGCACCCTGCCCCGGGAACTGGACACCTGTTTTTTTGTCAATTCCGGCAGCGAAGCCAATGAACTGGCCGTTCGCATTGCCAAAACCGTGACCAATCAAAAAGATATGCTGGTGGTGGATGGGGCCTACCACGGCAACACAGCGGCCATGATTGATATCAGTCCCTATAAATTCATGGGCCGTGGCGGGAAAGGCCGTCCCGAGCCCTGGGTCCATGTGGTTCCACTGGCAGACGGGTACAGGGGACCTTATAAGGGTAAAGGCAAAGAGACGGGAAAGGCCTATGGGGACGAGGTGGGCAAGATCATCCGAAAAATCGGCCGCCCCATTGCCGGATTTATTACAGAATCTCTTCTCTCCTGCGGGGGCCAGGTGATTCCGCCGGAAAATTATTTTAAAACAGCCTTTGCCCATGTCAGGGCAGCCGGGGGCCTGTGTATCATTGATGAGGTCCAGACTGGTTTTGGCCGGGTGGGATCTCATTTTTGGGCCTTTGAACTCCAGGATGTGGTACCTGACATCGTGGTCATGGGCAAACCAATCGGCAATGGCCACCCAATGTCTGCCGTGGTCACCAGCCGAAAGATTGCTCAAAAATTTGCCAACGGCATGGAATTTTTTGCCACATTCGGGGGCAACCCGGTTTCCTGTGCCATTGGCAGGGCCGTGCTGGAAGTAATTGAGGAAGAAGGACTCCAGGAACATGCAAAAAAAGTGGGACACCACCTGCTCAAGGGGTTGTCAGCCCTTAAAAATAATCACAACCTTGTGGGAGATGTAAGGGGTATAGGTCTTTTCATCGGCATTGAACTGGTCCTTGACCATAAGCTGCTTACACCGGCTACAAAAGAAGCCCAAGAAATGGTCAACCGCCTTAAAAACAGAGGCATTCTCCTGGGTGTTGACGGCCCCTTTTCCAATGTCATCAAAATCAAGCCCCCCATGGTCATGACCCTTGCCGATGCCGACATGTTCTTAAGAATATTAGACGATGAACTGACAGATATGGAAAAACCCTAGGGGTTTAACCTCTGGTCTTGGACTTCCAGACGGTTGGACCCGTTAGCTGCTGCCTGGGCATCGGGATTTAAAGGATTTCTCCTTGTAGTACGATAATAAGTATAGGTGAAAAATCCTTTAACTTTAAGATCAGGGGGAGGGTGAAATGACAGATGTCTCAAAAATCAATCACTCGGAAGGCATCCCCGAAAAACGGCATTCCCTGCAGCAATTTAACAAGCGCAAGCAAAAAAAACGGCCCCAGCATCACTTTGTCAAAAGAAATATCCAGGCCCTGACAAAAATCGCAGATGAAGCCCATGAAGAGCTTCAGGCCATGAACTCGCCTTTCCGTCTCTGCGTCTACCAGGAAGGAGACGAGGTCTTTATAGATATCGTGGCAATGGATGGGTCGGGAAATGCTGTCCAGGTCTTCCGCCATGACATAACCAATGAGGAACTTGAGGAGCTGATCCACCAGATCAAAACCGGGCGGGGCCTGATGTTCAGTATTGATGCCTGAATCTTTGCAAACCCAATTAAAGGCCGGATTTTTCAACCTGGTTTGAAAAACCTGTTTGCCATCCTCTTTAAAACGTATTACACTCCTGAATCAAAATAAATTCTCTTATTCCAAGGAGACCCATGCCCATGACAGATAAAGCATTTCAAGATTATTACCCAGATGAATTCAGCCATTGTTACGGCTGCGGCAGGCTTAATGACCGCGGACTTCAGCTCAAAAGCTATTGGGACGGGGATGAAAGCGTTGCCCTGTTCCAACCCGAAGAAACGCATATGGCTGTCCCGGGCTCTGTCTACGGAGGTTTGATCGCAACCTTAATTGACTGCCTGTGTACAGGCACGGCTGCGGCGGCGGCCTATCGAGAGCAGGGGCGGGCCATGGACACCGACCCTGGATTACGGTTTGTAACAGCCTCCCTCCATGTGGACTATCTTGCCCCCACCCCCCTGGCATCCCAACTGGAAGTCAGGGGAATCGTAACCGAATTGACCAAAAAAAAAGTAGTAATTGAAGCAAGGGTAATGGCCGAAGGCAAGGTCTGCGCCAAAGGGAAAGTAGTGGCAGTTCAATTGCCGGAATCCATGTTAAACACCATGACAGGAGAAAAATAATGAGCCGTGAAAAAACAGTATTGTTTGCCTTTAGAGGGGACCCCCTCTGCTTTGTACACGTTTTACTTAATGGTATTGACCTTCATGAACGGGGAAGAGAAGGGTTAATCGTCATTGAAGGAGACGCTGTAACAGTGGTCGCCCAGATGAGCAAACCAGGGCATTTTTTGTCTACTCTGTACCAGAAAGCCAAAGATCTGGGGCTTTTCCACGGGGCATGCAAGGCCTGCGCCACTAAACTTGGCGCCATTGACGACATTGAAAAACAAGGCATCCCCCTGATCGGGGAGATGTCAGGTCATCCCTCCATGGGTGGTTTCATGGCAGACGGGTATGATGTAATAACCTTTTAAAACAAAATTGTCAGACAACAGCCCCCTTCTATACAGGGGGGGGGGGCTGAAGCCCCATCAACGCCCGGTCAGGGGACTCCCTAACTGATAAATATCGCCACAATTCTCAAATTCCCTGGCCTTGTCAATGGTCATGATCTCGTCAAACCGCTCCATTATTTCTTCTGCAAAAATAGGCCGCTGGGCGTCGCCGACACAGACCCCCTTGCCAGACACCATGGCAGACCTGGCAAACCACCCGGCGCTCATGGTAAACACCTGGCCGGACACATCATTTTCCCGGGAACACAGGTAGGTCACCAAAGGGGTATTGAATTGGGGCCTGATTCTTTTTGCCACCTCTTTGGAGAACACTCCTTTGGTCATGCCCGTGTCTGCATTGGGGGCCACTGTGTTGACCCTGATATTGTACTTGCCCACCTCCAGCTTCAAGGTGTTCATCAGCCCGATCACCCCCATCTTGGCAGCCCCGTAATTGGACTGGCCAAAATTTCCGT
>DAOWDR010000367.1 GCA_030638935.1 Desulfobacteraceae bacterium
AAAGGTATACCCGTTCTGAACATTGCATCACACATCTGGGAGCATCCCGATCGGTATCATCTTTTTCTGGACCTGGTCCATTTGAATGAACACGGCCATGGGGTTCTGGCCCATGCCTTATTTGAAGAGCTTGTTGCCTCCCGTCTGTTAACCAAAGGAGAGTAAAGATATGGATAAAAATCTATTGATTAAACGCCTTAAAAAAGCCGGAACCAGGATCAAAGCCGGTCAGGACGTTGAGGTGGGCCTGTTTGAACCCGATGATGCCCTGGGCGTATCCCTTTGCTATTTTGAAATTTATGGAAATGGTTTTCCCATTGATCATGTTTATGATCCTAAGGAGGTTGTCCGCCGCAATGCCACGGACGACCAGTATACTGTTGTGGCCCGCACGCCCAAAAAAGAGATTGTAGGGCTGGCCGGAATTTTTCGCCATGCACCCAATCCTGGGGTTTATGAGATCGGCCAGCTCATGCTGCAAAAAGCCTTTCGCAGCGGCAGGATTTCTGCTGATATTGTCCAACAGGCGATAGCGCAATCCCTGGCCCTTAATCTGCCGGTGATCTTTTGTGAATCAGTATGCAACCATCCTGTTTCCCAGCGCCTGGCTTTTGAACAGGGTCTTAATGCCACCGGCCTGGAACTTGAGTGCATGCCCTCCACGGCCTATGAAAAAGAACGATCAGGCCGCCGCAATATCTCATTGCTGATGAGTTTTGATGTCCGCAGGGATACTAAGCACAAGGTTCATCTGCCCCAAGCCTATGCCGGCTTTATCACAAAGATGTATGATGATTTTGGGTTGGTACGTGAGACAGTAGAAGGAAGCGATTTTACAGGCACCACGAAATCAGATGAATTTTTACTGCCCAAAGAAGGATTTGCCAGGATCACAATTCAAAGGGCGGGTACCGATTTTCAGGATATCATTGAAAAGGCCGAATCCAATGCTGGAAAAAACGGATTGGTACAGGTGTATATTAATCTGGGTGACAAGACCGCTCCCAAGGCCATAGACCATTTGCGGGACACAGGATATTTTCTGGGCGGATTATTGCCTCTCTGGTTTGGAACAGATGGGCTGATCATGCAGAAACTGCCGCAACCGCCGGCATGGGATGAGTTGCATCTCCATGGCTTGGCTGCCAAAAACCTTGCCGCCTATATCCGCCGAGACCATGAAAGGATGAAAACTGATCAGTAAATATCAGGATTTATCTTGTCTTAGTGAAATGTTCTCAAAAAAATTCCGAAAGAATTGGGCACGGATCGGTGTTTATGACAGGCTTGACACCAAATATACGGGGTGGTAGGAATACGATGGAACGAAAGAAAAAATCAAAAAAAGGAGAAGGCATCTCATTCGAAAATTGTATACACGGTATGGTCAGTCTCCTTACATTCTGTTGGAAAATTTATTCTCAATAAAGAAGGCATTCTCCTTTGCGTTAGTCTATTTTCTCTTTTTAGGAATTATATGCCTTCCAGCCACAGGATTTAGTGCAGATGCAGATCCAATGGTTTCAAGTCTTTCTCTTGGGGAAGGGGCACCTTTGACCCTGGCCCGGGCCGTTGAGATTGCACTCACCAACAGTCCCAAACCTGAACAGGCAGTTCAGGCAATCCTGGCGGCCCAAAACCGGTATAAAAAAACAATAGCCGCACTCTATCCTACCATAGGGCTTACCGGATCTATGAATGCCGGAAGATTGAGATACACCAAATACGACACGGCTTTCCTGGCAGATATAAGAGGAAAAAGAGAATCCCAGATAGAAGTGAGTGCGCAGTATATCTTGTATGATGGGTTTTTTAAAAAATTTTTAACCCTAATATCTCTTAATCGCCTGGAATCTGAAAAATTAAACAAGGCAGATGTCCACAGACTTTTAGCAGAAGCGGTCAAAATATCCTACAACAGTGTCCTTTTGGCAGCTAAGGAAATTGAAATTAACCGGGACGATCTGACTTTCCAGGAAAACATGCTTCATGAAAGTCGATTAAAAAGGAAGGCGGATCTGGTAACAGAACCCCATGTACTCAATTTTTTGCTCAGACGAAATCGGGCTCGGCGAAATCTTTTGGCAAAGGAATATGATTTTGGCATTCAACGAACCATTCTTGCCGAAGTGATGGGTCTTTCCGATGCCTTTTTTAACAGGCAAGCCCAATTGGTCCCCTTCCCCTTTGATCAGTTCAACACCCTTAATCTGCCTTCGATTGCGACCTGCCTTTCAACGGCAAGAGAGCAGCGCCCGGATTTTTTGGCATTAAAAGCGTCCAAGACGGCTGCAAGTTATACGGTTAAGGCGGAAAAAAGTAAATACTTCCCCACGGTGGCCCTGGTGGGGAATGTGGGGTATGAGGATAGCAAAACCTATCATAAAAAATATATGGACACATCGTCAGGTTATTATCAATATGAGGCCATGCTTCAATTTTCCTGGGATTTTTATGATGCCGGCAGTCGCCGGTATGAAATTTTAGCGGCCAGTGCCGATGTGAAAAAAATTGAAAAACAGATTGCTCAAAAATGGTTGGTTATCGCCAGTGAGTTGAGGACCGCCCATGCCCGGATTCAAAAAGCAATGGAATTATACGCCATTTCCATTGAGAATATTGGAATTCAAAAAAAACAGCGGGAATTGGTGACCGAACAATTCAGGGCGGGTGAGGTGGATCTGGCATTTTTGAACGAGACCCAGCAAGAATTGGTACAACTGGAACAGGAGTTGGCCATATCCGGATTTTCCATACTTTCCGGGCTGGCTTCCCTTGAATCGGCGTTGGGAGAAAGTTCTGAAAAGGATTCTCTTTTAACCCATAATCTGTGGTAATCCAATAGGGTTTGTACAATGATAAAAAACAAGGATAAAAATTCATCCAAGGAATCCCCCATTTTGTCTCCGGACGAACTGGGAAGACTAATTAGGATCACGGAACCCAAGGCTTATATCGCTTTAGGTATGGGAATTTTAATGGCAGCTGTGGTCATCTGCTGGAGTATTCTCGGGTTTGTTCCCCGAAAAGTCAATGGGTTTGGGATACTGGTCCCCCCCGGCGGTGTCATGGATGTTGTGGCACTGGGAAATGGTCAGTTGACCGAAATTGATGTCGCTTCCGGCCAGAAAGTCCGACAGGGCCAGGTGATTGCAAAATTGCGCATGCCTGAGCTTGAAAATCAAAAACAAAGCGCTTTGGCAGAGCTTCGGGATGCCAAAACCTGGCTTCAAAAACGAACCGAATATTTTAACAGAACTATCCATATCCAGAAAAAAAATAATGCAGAACACCCTCGGTATCTCGCCTTTAGAAAACAATATATGGCTGAATATTTTACTTTTTTAAAAGGTCATGTTAAACGCCTTGAAACCCTTAGAAAATCAGGATCTGTAACAG
>DAOWDR010000204.1 GCA_030638935.1 Desulfobacteraceae bacterium
ATATCTTTTGGAGTGGGAGGAAGATGAAAAAGAGGCCGGACTGCTCTGAGCTAAGCCTCATACAAGGTTTTTGAGAATCATCTCGCATAGGAGTCCTTTATAGTCAATGCCTGCCTTTTTGAATCCTTTTGTTCCGTATTTCATATTCCCTTCCAGAACATAAAGGCGGTTGCCTGACATTACAATATCAATACCCACGTCATTCCATCCACATTTTTTTGCCGTTAAAAGGGCCAGATCCAGTGCTTTTGTGGGCAGGGGATCAAAACTGATTTCTCCTCCCTGGGACAGATTGGTTTTAAAGGTGTCTTTCCTGGCAATGCGCCAAAATCCTAATACTATCTGACTTCCGATCACGATGATTCTCATGTCCCGGTCAATTGGCAGATACTCCTGAATATAGGCCGGTCCTTTTTTGTTCAAATATTGGTGCAGATCCTCCTGAGTTTGGATGAGATGAACTCCAATACCCCTTGCCGAACCCCTGGGAATTTTTGCAATAAAGGGGATATTGAACTATTTTAATATAAGTTTTTTTTGTTGGGGACCATAGAAAATTTTTGTGCGGGGATGGGGAAGGCCTAAGATCTGAAACATGGCTGTTTGCCTGATTTTATCCTGGGCAAATTTATAGGTATGATAACTGGGAAATGTTGGTTTTCCCATGGCATTGAACAGGTCTGAATAAAAGGCAGTTGGATAATAGATTTTCGAAGAGGAAAAAAGCAGCTTTTGTTCCCGGGGGCTATAATCAAAAAAATTGGGCTTGAATCCCATGGTATGGATTTGGGGGCATTTTTTCAGTCGGGCACCAATGGCAATTGGTTTGTGTTCACCCGCCTTTTTCACGTTGAATTAATCCAGGATTTAATCTGGGTTGGTGTAGCCGGAAAATTACAAAACAGATTCACCTTTGCTTTTTTCAGTTCTTCGTCAAGATCAGGTCTGGAAAGTGTTTTCTGCATGGAGGATATGATAATGGGTACCTCCTGTGGGGCATATAATTCCCTTACTTCCCGGGCAAGGTCCATGCCGGTCATATGATTGAAAAACAGGTCGCAGACAATGGCGGCAGGTTTTTCAAACACAATGGCTTCAAAGGCCTCTTGGGTGTCTGTAAATGTCAGGGTCCCATAACCGCATGTGTCAATCAGTTTGGCGTATACATCCAGAAAAGGTCGGGATGAACTTATTAGGATGAAAATTTCCTTTTTTATTGCTGATTTTTGATCCCTTTTATTGATATATTTTTTTGCGGTTGATTTGAGGTCCCGTTTTTCAAGTACACTGATAAATGACTCCATCACTGCCAGGGAAGCACTTTTGTCAAGATAATTTGAGGCAATATAGGAAAAAGAGTCCGAGTTCATCAAAGCCTCAATGAGGCAGACGGCCCTGGCGTCCAGGATTGTGTGGACCAACATTTCTCCGGTTTTGGTGCCGGATTCGATTTTGTTTTTTATTTCAGCGACAATATAGTCGGAACAATGTTTTTCAAGAACCTTTACAGCTGCTATCCTGACATACATACAAGGATCGGATATCCCCTTTATGATCCCTGCAGCGGATTCCAACTCAGGAAATGCTTCCAGGGCATTATAAACCTCAAACCGGATTTGATTTTTGATTTTTTTATCGGAAATAATAGTAAATAGGCAGGCAATTGCCTTTCTTGGGATTGTTATTGCCGTAAGTTTCAACAGATTAATTAACAGGTCATGGTCCGGGTTATCCAGGTTTTCAATGCTGGAGGCCAATGCTCTTGCCACCTGGGAGCCCCGGGTTAAAAAGTAGGTGAATGCCTGATACCTCTCCAAAATCTTGCCCGAGGCCAGTAATGACAGGTTTATTTCAAAGGAATCGGTTTTCTGTTTTAGTTCCACCCTATCTGGTACGGCTGCAACAGGATGGGTATCGGACAGATTTGTTTTTAAAATGTCAATGGCATCCAGGACATCCTGGTCACATTTGTCGGTTAATGCGACCTGTTCCAGTTTTTCCAGGGCCTTGGTGCTGCCTATTCTTTCCAGAGCCTTTATTGCATCGGTTTTTAAAGCCATGTGATCATAGAATATGAATTCTGCCACATCACCAATCAGGTTTTCCAGTTTATATTTTCCTGCAGAACGAATGATTCTGTTTAACAAGTCTTCATTGGTTTCTTTGGATAGAATATGCTTAAATAAAGGAGATAAGTGAATGAATTGTGATCTTTTCCCGTGATCCAGAAGGACACTTGCAAATGTGAAATTCAGGTGGGCCCTGTCAATTGTCAGTTGAAAGAGACGCTTCCGGGTTTCAGTATCCATACTCGTTTTCCCAAATAGAAAATCCAGCAGGGACAGGGCTGTTTTATCCGATGCCAGGGCCAGCATTTCAATCACTTCCTGTTTTTCGCTATTGGATCGTGATGCCAAAGTTGAAAGACACTCTTGTGCCTGTTCAATCCTTGCTGTTTTGATCAATTGCCTAAGATTTGGGAGATACGAGTCCATTGTTAATCCTTTTTGGGATGGTTTCGATATCCCATGGGGTTTTTTTTCTGCCAATTCCAGGTATCATTGCACATATCCTCCAGGGATTTTGTCGCTTCCCAGCCCAGTTCTTTTTTTGCCTTTGAGGCATCTGCAAAACAGGCGGCAATATCGCCGGGCCTTCTGTCTGTGATCTCATAGGAAATTTGCTTGCCACTGGCCTTTTCAACACCTTTTATCATTTCAAGCACTGAAAATCCATTTCCCGTGCCCAGGTTGTATATGACAACCCCTGGGTTGCTGACCAGCTTGGGAAGTGTCTGGACATGGCCAAGGGCGAGATCCGTCACATGGATATAATCCCGGACACCGGTTCCGTCGGGTGTATCGTAATCCCCGCCAAAGACACTTAACCGGGGAAGAAGTCCCACCGCAACCTGGGAGATATAGGGCATGAGATTGTTTGGCAGCCCCTGGGGATCTTCTCCAATTTCCCCGCTTTCATGGGCTCCCACAGGATTAAAATATCGCAAAAGGGCTATGTTCCATTCTTTGTCCGATTGATATAGATCCTTAAGAATCTCTTCGATCATCAATTTTGTCCTGCCATAGGGGTTGGTCACGGAAAGGGGGAATTCCTCTTTAATGGGAAGGGTTGCCGGATCTCCATAAACAGTGGCAGAGGATGAAAAGACCAGGTTTTTTACATTGAATTTTTCCATGACAGAAAGAAGGTTCAGGGTGCCTGTGAGATTGTTCTGGTAGTATTTCAAGGGGATGGTTGTTGATTCCCCCACCGCCTTCAGGCCTGCAAAATGTATGACTGCATCAATTTTATGATCCTCAAATACCTGGTGAAGGCTTGGGCCTTCAAGCAGGTCCAACTTATAGAAAAAAAGGTTTTTCCCGGTTATTTTTTGAACCCGGTTTAATGATTCTTCACAACTATTGGAAAAATTATCCAATACCACGACATCGTAATTTTCCTTTAACAGTTCAATGCAGGTGTGGCTGCCGATATATCCGGCCCCACCGGTTACAAGTATCTTCATTGGTAGTCCCCATAGGGTTTTAGTGTAATGGATTTTTTTTCAACTATTTTTAAAAAAAGATTATGGCAGATTCTACAATTTTTACATACATTTGTACAGGTTGTAATTGTTTTAAAAAACCCATCACCCAGTTGTTTGTTGTCCAGATGGAAAAAAGAGGCCAAAAAATTGGTGGCATCCATCAGATCCATCAGGTTTCCATCATAGTTTTTTTGGCAATAGGCTGTAATGCACCTGGTCAGAAACCGGGTACCAAGGGTCCTGCCGCAGATTTTGAGGGTGTCGGCCACTTCCTCATAATGGATCACATCTTCAGGCCGGATAAAGGGGGATTTTAAAAATTTTTCAGGGTGTTGATGAAAATAGCCATGGCATCCGGCGGCCTGATTGACTGCATGGGTGTTCTCCTTTACAACACCCGTATTGGACAAAGAGATCTGGGCATCATGGGCCGGTTTAAAAGGACAATGGTGTAAGCAGCCTTCATTGGCAAGTAATTCTATTTTCATATTCGGATAGATGGCTTTAATGGATCCTACCATGGTATCAAGCATTTCAGGGTCCCGATTTAAGGACCGGTCAAGAATTAGTTTTTCCGGAATTTTGAACCCGGTGTTTTCAATCATTTCCATATGGGAAAAAATCTTTTGGGAAGAATCCATCATACAATTGATTCCCGGCACGGCTTCAAGCAGGGGAACCATATCATGGCCTGTCCCGGCAAGGGCGTTGACAAGATAAAAATCCGATATCACAATTCCCTTGATAGGGCACTTGTCATGGAGGAACTGGAGCATATCAAGGAGCCCGGTTAAAAATTGGGTGTCTGTATACAAATCCGGCCTGATAAACCGGGTGTTGAGCAGGCAGTATCTTTTTATTCCCTTCATGGGGATCAGACTTTTGGCAAGGGAAGGAAGGTCCATGTTTGAAAACCGGATTCTTGAATCAAGGACAGGGCCGGAAGGCAGTCCAAAATAAATTGATTCCAAATAAGCCCTTTTTTCCAGGAGGAATTGGATATAGGACTTTTCCGGTATAAAGGGAACAGAGAGTTTCATAATGGAATGATTCTATAATATTCAGGTTAAATTTGGCAATCATTTACACAATTTTTTATAAAATTAGCGAAAAAAAAGGCATTTACGATATTGACAGGCAGAAGAGCCGTGGTTAGAATTAGACTGTTCAGGGATGATAAACCTGAAAATAAACAACCGAATAAAGAGAGGTATACAATGATTGAGTTGACAGATCCTGCTAAAACGCAGATCGATGACTATTTCCAGGGCAAAGAGCCTACCCCCGTAAGAATTTTTCTCAATTCCGGTGGCTGAGGCGGCCCATCACTTGCCATGGCTCTGGATGAGCCAAAAGATACAGATGATTCTTTTGATGTTAAAGGGCTTAAGTTTGTTGTTGACAAAGAGTTTATGGAAAAAGCCGAGGTTATTAAAATCGACTTTACCGGGATGGGATTCCATCTTGACTCCAATATGGACTTAGGAGCATCCGGATGCGGAAGTTGTGGCTCCGACGGTTCCTGCGGCGACTGATATTTTAAGCGTTTTAAAAGAGAGGTGTCCTGGAGATTTCCAGGACACCTTTCCTTTTTTTGGTGCTTAAACAAAAAGCATCCGATTGATTGTCTATACCCGGTCCTAGTTATCCCGCCTCAACTAAACAGGCCTACCACTGATAATAGGTGGATTTTAATTCCTGGATGATCTGTTTATCAGGTTTTACAGGGTTCATGGCCTTGACTGGTACTGGTATGCCATGGGAATTTGAAAAACAAGTTTCTTTAATCTTAAGGTTGTAGGCTTTGACCATAAGAGTTTCAAGGTTGATCACATCCTCGATATTGTAGGCAAGGAGAGTATTAAGGGCCCTGGTATTATTGGTTTTTTGATATTTTTCCCATAATAGCACGGCAAAATATCCGTCCACCCCGTCCAATTCCTGCCGATCGATTCCCATTGCTTTCTCGCATTTTTTTAACCCGCCCGCCAGTCCTAAGCTTTTCAGGATATATCTTAAATCAATGTGGGCATGGGGAAGCTGGCAGTTAAAATATTCTTGAATGAACGGCAGGTCAAAACTTTTGCCGTTATAGGTGACAAGAACCTGGTATTTTTGGATGTCATCCAGAAAAGTGTCAAGGTTTTTCCCTTGGACATAATACCGGGTGGAGCTACCATCATACAGGGCAATTGTCGTGATGGTTGATTGGGTTGAAAGACCTGTGGTTTCAATGTCAAGGAAAACACAGGTGTCCCTGAATTCAGGGAAAAGCCGGAAGTGCTGGTTTGGGGGAAGAAGATCTTCAAAATATTTGGCATTTTTATTTTTCAGGTGGCCAATGGAGGTTTTTACCCCTTCCTGAATGGTATGGGCTTTTTTGCTTATACTGCCTGGCCACAGCATGGCATCTTCCCAGGTTCGGATACCATCGTTCCAGAGTTTTTCTTCTGTTGCAGGTCCGATACCAGGGATATGCCTGAATGTGTTAATGAGCATAATTTTTCCTTGTGGTTAAAGTTATAGCCTTTATATCCCGAATGGGAAAAATATGACAGGATATAAGATATCCCTTTGCTTGACCGTAATTTTTTGTCATGGTAGCTTGAATGATAACAGCATTAAACCTTTTAAATCAGGATTCTGTTATGACCCGATTCCAATATGCGATTTCCTGTGTTTTTCTTGTTTTGTTCATGGCTTTTTCTTTAGCCGGTTGCGGTGGAAAAGAAAAAGAAAAAGGAGATGAAGACCTGGTGGTGGGCAACTGGACCCAGTACAGGAACCGGGCCTATATTCTTTTGATCATCAGTCCCAAGGGGAACTGGCATTCATCGGTCCGGATTGCAGACGCCACGTCTAAAATCGTTAAATCCAAGGGAGATGCCCAAGGGGCATGGCATCTGGAAGAAGGACAGTTGATTTTTACTGTGACCGATTCAAATATTGAAGAGATTTGGGAAAAAAATGATACCAGTTTCCTTGAGATTGTTGAACTGGGGGAACGGATTATGCTGCTGAAAGAGGAAAACGGCCGGATTGCGGAATGGAAAAAAACCACTACCCAAAAAACCAGTGATACCGAGATTGAAAAGGCCGTGGTCATTCCCATGAAACCCATTGCAGTAAATTTGAACAAAAACCGATCAAATACCCAGGATCGTTACCTCTGCTTGAATATGAACATGGTACTCAAGGAGCTGATGCCGGACCAAAAAATACCAGCCATGCATCCCAAGGCCAGGGAGGCGGCCATTATTTTTTTAAGTTCACTTGTATATGATGATGTCAAAGATTTTGACCAGGTTAAAATTCAGAGAACAAAATTGGTGGATGTCCTAAACCCCTATATGGAAGGCTTTATCAAGGATATTGAAATTGAACATGTGATTATTTCAACCACCATGGAAAAGGTGGAAGAGTTTCTGATAGAGCATACCATGGGCCCAAAAGAAGGAGTAGAAGAAGAGAACGGGGAAAAAGAGGATGGGGAGAAATCACCCGAAGAGGAAAAATAAAGGACAATAGGCTAATCTCTTGATTTTGTGACGAGCAAAACTCCGGTTGCAATGGATATTGTGGCGCAAGTCTTTTTAAAAGAATTGCTGATACCCAGGGAGGAACCCATGGAGATGGAGGCGTTCTCAAGGGGGTGTTCAAGCCCTGTAAGGGTCAGTCCCGTTACCTTGTCTGAAATGGGAATTACGGACAGGAACTCTCCTTTTTTACCATTAAGCTTAAGATGATCTGTGACAAGGTAGATCTCATTGTTTGCATCCATTATCCTTGATTCGACCCCAAGGTCTGCAAGGCGCCGTAGTAAAAAAATATTGGCCAGTGTGTGGTCAAGCCTTGTTCCTGTCACCCCGAGCAATGTGATTGCGGTTGCGCCTTTTTGAAGCGCAAAATCAATACACAAGTCTGTGTCCGTGTTGTCCTTTCGGGAAGGGTAGGTGATGATGGGTGTGAGATTTTTCTCAAAAAAAAGTTTTGTATCCTGGTGAATTGAATCCATGTCCCCAATGATGAAATGGGGGTGGATATTCATCTGTTTCAGATGACTTGCCCCACCGTCTGCCGCAATTATTAAATCCGCCTTTTTTAAAAGGCTTTTTATCCCGGTGCTGAATAGCAGGTTTCCGCTTGCAACAATGATACAATTCATAGGATCTTCATTAACATGGAAATAAGGTTGAAAACCAGTATTATTGTTCTTACTATTAAAATCTTGGTCTTGACACTTTGGCTCCTAACTTATATTTTCCGTGGGAATGATGCCCATTAAGATAATAAATAAATATATTTTTAAAGAATTAATCCCTCCCTTTGCCATTAGTCTGTTTTTTCTGACCTTTGTGTTCCTGATGACACGGATTCCGGAAATTACCAATATGGTGGTTAATTATAATACCGGCCTTTCTTCGATATTGATGATGGTGTTATTTACCCTTCCCAGATTTCTTGAATTTACCCTTCCCATGTCTGCTATGATTTCCGTGCTGCTGACATTTATGCGTATGTCCGGTGAAAATGAGATAGTTGCTCTAAAAGGGGCCGGGGTTTCCCTGTATAAATTATTGCCGCCTGTGGTGATCTTTTGTGTGATAGCCACTTGTTTGACCATGTGGATCACTGTTTTCGGCGTTTCATGGGGTAAGCTATCCCTAAAAAAGAAAAGCATTGAAATTGCCAGGTCAAGTATCGATGCAGCCCTTCAGGAGAGGCAGTTCAACTCGGAACTCTCGGATATCATGATATATGTATCCCATGTGAATATGAAAACAAGGGATCTTAAGGATGTGTTCATTGAGGATCGAAGAACCCAGGGGGTAACCAGTATCTCTGTGGCACCTGTGGGTAAACTGATCCGCCAGGATGATGAAATGGTTTACACCATACGTCTTTATGATGGTATGATAAACCAGGTCAACAGCGAAGATAACTCGGTTACCAACATCAATTTCGGGTATTATGATATCAATATCGATCTTATTGGTATGCAGAAAGGGAGTTCAAAGATAAATAAAGAACTGGATGAACGAAGCCTGGCAGATCTTGTGCAATTGATACGGGCCGGCATTGATGATAAGGCCAATAAAAGTGCAGCCTTGATGGTGCTCCATGAAAAATTTTCCATCCCCTTTGCCTGCCTGGCTTTGGGGATTCTGGCATTTCCCCTGGGTATTCAGTCCATGTCTTTGCGCAAATCTTCTGGCTTTAGCCTGGGTATCTTTTTTTTCCTATTATATTATTTTTTGCTGGCAGCCGGCTGGTCAGCAGGGGAAACCGGGCACTATCCGCCCTTCCTTGGTATGTGGCTGCCCAATTTTGTCATGGGAGGGGCAGGTATTTATCTTTTGATTCGGAATGCAAAGGAAAAACCGGTTCAGCTGCCCAAAGTTGTTATCAGGGCAATTTTTGCCATTCAAGGACTATTTAAGCGGAAATCATAGGATGCCTTGTCTTCATAAATATTGGCTAAAGGAATTTACCAAGCTTTTTTTGATCATCCAGATGATGATTCTGGTTCTCTTTGTTTTTATCGATTACCTTTCCCGAATGGACAGGTTCCTCAACTCCGGTATATCCCTTTTTGACGCTCTCTGGTATGTGTTGTTGAAGGTGCCCTTCATGTTTGTCCAACTCACGCCGGCCAGTATACTTTTGGCTGTTATTGCCGTGTTCGGGGTCATGAATCGGAACAATGAACTGACTGCTTTGAAATCCAGCGGTATCAGTGTTTATTTTCTTGTGAAACCAGCGCTTCTGGCAGGATTGTTTTTGGCAGGATTGATGTTCCTGATGGGGGAAACCATTATCCCCGTCTCCATGGCAAAGGCTAACTATATCCGGTATAATCAGATGCAGACAGGTGCTAAGGTTTCTGTGGGCCGGAATGATATATGGATAAAGTCAGAAACAAAACTCATCCATATCAATTATTTTGATCCGATTAATCAAGTGGTTGCAGGCGTTACGGCAACTACCATGGGTGATGGGTTTAAGATCATTGAAAGAATAGATGCAAAAAAAGGGAGCTATAAAGATGGGGAATGGATTTTTGAAGGGGTTATTGAACAGACCTATAAGGTTGATGATAATGATTATGAGGTCAAGCTGATCCCTGTGAAGACCGTCAAGTTGAAGATCACTCCTAAAGACCTGGGGGTTGTAGCCAAAACCTCGGATGAAATGAGTTTTTTTGAACTCAAGAAGTATGTAGAGAAGGTTGAAGCAGAAGGGTATGACCCCACCACCTACCAAGTGGATATGAACGGAAAAATTGCCTTTCCCTTTATCTGCATTATCATGGCCCTGACCGGGGCTGCCACAGGGATGCGTTCCTTTGTTAAAAACAATATGCCCGCAGCCATTGCCATTGGGGTGGTGATATGTTTTTTCTACTGGATCATGTACGGATTCTGTCTGTCCATGGGGTATGCAACGATTTTACCGCCTGTCATCGCAGCCTGGGTGGCTAATTTGGTTTTTTTGTGTATGGGGTCCATATATTTGATCAATTCGGAATAGAGCAGGTGAAATTATTATATTTATCTACCACATCCTGTTGACCCTGGTTTTTTTTCTAATGCTGCCTGTTTTTTTCCTGGCATATCTTTTGTCGGAAAAAAGACGGGCCAATCTTCTCCAGCGACTGGGAATATTTACCGGGTTTGTAAGAAAACCCTCCGGGGCTTATCGGATATGGGTCCATGCCCTGTCCGTGGGGGAGGTACGTTCGGCTGTTCCTTTTGTTCAATCCCTGAAAAAAAAGAAACCCGGGGCCCAGATCATTTTTACCGCATCTACAAAAACAGGATTTGAGACTGCACAACAGCTTTTTTGCAATGGCAGTGATCCCCTGGTATCACAGATCGGTTATTTTCCCTTTGATTTTTGGGTGTCGTTTTTAAGGATATCTAAGCTCATTGAGCCGGATCTTGTCTGTCTTATTGAAACAGATTATTGGCCCGGGTTCCTTCACTATATGAAGCAGCAAAGGATTCCGGTGGTTTTGATCAATGCAAGGCTTTCCAAGCGGTCCCTTAAAGGATATCTGCGGATGGGAAGGTTTTCCTCCCTGTTTTTTTCCTCTTTTTCCCATATCATGGCCCAGACCCATCTGGATGCGCAACGGTTTAAAAAAGTTGGTGTTTTGGAAACATGCCTGTCCACCATGGGAAATATTAAATTTGACCAGGCGCCGGTTGCATTGGATAAACCAGGGATCTCAAAACTGAAAGCAATGTTTGGGATTCAGGACCAGGACCGGGTCTGGATTGCTGGCTCCACCCATGAAGGAGAAGAAAAAATTATACTGGAGGTTTTTGCCTCTGTAAAAAAAAAATATCCGAACTTAAAGCTGATTCTGGCACCCCGTGATCCAAAGAGAAGTGAAAAGTTGATGGGACAGATATCCTCGATCCACCATCACCCTGTTCTGTTTTCACAGTTAAAGCCTGGCAGGGAAGACCCGGATCTTATATTGATTGACAGAATGGGACTGCTTGCAACAACCTATGCCATCTGTGATCTTGCCCTTATCGGCGGTTCTATTCTGCCCTTTGGGGGGCACAATCCCCTTGAACCAGCCATGTTCGGCAAGCCTGTTCTTTTTGGCCCCCATATGACGGATTTTTTAGAGGTTGCAGACTTGCTGGAGGATGAAAAAGGGGCCATAATGGTCGAAACCGCATTTCAAATACAGGCAAAACTGGAAGGAATACTGGAAAATACCGCCTTGGCAGAACAGATGGGAGGAGCCTGTTACAGGGTTTTTTCTAAAAATGCAGGTGCCGTGACCAGAACCCTCAAAAAGATGGAGGATCTTTTCTTTGTCTGACCCATGGCTTACCCGGCTGGAAAAAAAAATTACCCGGATTTCGGATCGGGACTATAGGGCTGAACTCTTTTCCCTTGAGCAATTGCTGGTAATGGCCTCCGGTGTTTACCGGTTAGGTTCGGATCTTCGGCTCAGGTTGTACAGGGCCGGTCTATTAAAATCAAAACGCCTGCCCTGTTTTGTCATCTCAATTGGCAATATCGTGGCCGGGGGGGCTGGCAAGACCCCCATGGCCATTTATATTGCCGAACTTCTCATAAAAATGGGGAAAAGGCCCGTGGTCATAAGCCGTGGCTATAAAGGCAGTCTTAAGGCCCGGGCCGGGGTTGTCAGTGACGGGAAAACCCTTTTTCTGGATGCCGGAAAAGCCGGAGATGAACCCTATATGATGGCCAGGCGTAAACGTTTTCCTGTTGTGGTTGGAAAGGATCGGTATGCTGCCGGAAAACTTGCCATTGAACTATTGCACCCGGATGTGATTGTGCTGGATGATGCCTTTGCCCATGTGGGACTGGAAAGAGATTTGAATATCCTTTTGTTTGACCATGACCGGCCCCTGGGAAATAAGAGGATACTGCCGGCGGGAAGGCTGAGGGAAACACCTGCCATGTCTAAAAACCGTACCCAGGCCCTTGTGCTTACCCGTTGTCCTGAAAAAGAATGGTCGTCAAATCAGTTAAGAGATGGTGGCCATAAAAAAAATAGGGCCGGGCAGAAAGATGGGGATGGGCAAAAAGATATTTTCAGCCAATATGGGCAGATCCCATGTTTTAAAACCTGCCACGCCCCATATCTGCTGGAACTGCTGTCATCAAAAAGCAGACCAGGGCCAGCTCTTCCCTGCCCGGATTCTCTCAAAGATCGAAGAGGACTCTTGTTTTCTGGGATTGCTAATAATAAATCCTTTAGACAGACAGCAGAGAAACTTGGGGTAAAAGTGGCGGATCATCTTGAATTTAAAGACCATTACAGGTATAAAAGGGCTGACATTTTATGGATACAAAAAAGAGCCAGGCAAATCGGGACTAATCTGATTGTCACCACGGAAAAAGACTGGGTGAAGCTGGGCCGGGATATCCAATGGGATACTGATCTGGCTGTGGTCGGTATTAAGATCAGGTTTGAGAATGAAAAGGCCTTTGAAGGGTTTATAAAATCAAGGTTGGATAAATGAGTGACGAAAAAATTTATAAATTATTGAAACTGCTGGTCTA
Source organism: Desulfobacteraceae bacterium (assembly GCA_030638935.1). GTDB lineage: Bacteria > Desulfobacterota > Desulfobacteria > Desulfobacterales > Desulfobacteraceae > NBML01. The sequence goes on from DAOWDR010000204.1 coordinate 12,605, forward strand.
TATTATGGGACACTTGCCCATACCTCTTGCAAATTTTTGTTCCGATCTTCTTGGGCTGTTATGGTTCAAATTTGATAAGCGCCACAGGAGTGTGACCCTGGAAAATATTGAAAAAGCCCTGGGTGATACTATGACTTCATCACAGGTAGAGCAGTTGGGAAAACAGGTTTTTAAAAACATTGCCAGCATCCTCTTTGAAGTTGTCTGGTCCTACGGGCTTGATAGGGAAACATTTTTATCCCATTTTACCGTCACGGGTATTGAACATGTGAAAAACGCCCAGGCAAAGGGGCGGGGGGTCATGGTTCTTGCGGGACATCTGGGCAATTTTGAATTGAATATCCATGCGATTGAACAGACCAAATTGAAGAGCTATGGTATTTACCGGAAAATGGATTTTGCCCCCCTTGAGCGGTTGATGCTGGATATTCGCCAGCGATTTGGTTTTATCATGGTGCCC
>DAOWDR010000298.1 GCA_030638935.1 Desulfobacteraceae bacterium
AAAAGCCAAACGGTTCAAAGACCTGCGGGAAAAACATTCACTGCAAAAGGGGGGTGTATGAAAGATTTAACCCGGACAGTCTACCCATTGGATAACCTTTTGGAGATGAATGAAAAAATTCAGAAGATTAAAGCCCTTGCCCTTTCCCTTGAGTCAGATGCCGGGCAGTTTCCCGGGATCCAAAAAAATGTCAAAAGAACCCTGGCAAGCATTAAGATGATGGAACTCAACCTTAGTGACCTTGTCTCATTTGACTTGATTTCAGAAAACCCGGGGGACTGCCCTAAAAAAACTTGACAATTTATGGGAATAGCTCTATTTTCCGATTTTTATTAAGCACTAATGTAAGTGCTTAAATTGGAGAGTTTAATGAAGGTATATGAAATGGCCGGAGAGCTGATCATCGGTTCCCGGCTGAAACGGTTGAGCGAAAAGTTTCTTTCCGATGTGTCCAAGGTGTACAAATCCCAGGGCATACCCTTTGAGACAGCCTATTTTCCTGTATTTTACCTTTTGAATCTCCATGGAACCTTGACGGTTTCCCATGTGGCCAGGGAACTGGAAATTACCCAGTCCGGTGCAAGCCAGATGATTAATTCCTTAGTAAAAAAAGGGCTGGTCCGCTATGACAAAGACAAGGATGATAAACGGATCAGGATAGCTTCCTTCACCCCCAGGGGAACTTTATTGCTGGGCCAGGTGGAACCTGTGTGGGAGTCCATTGGGAAATGTTTCAGAAAAATTTTGGAGGAGGGGGATAACAGCCGCTACCTTTTCCAGGCCCTGGGTGAAATTGAAGAAAGCATCGTTCAAAATAATCTCTTTTCAAGGGTTTTCAAAGATTTAAAGAAAAAGAATCTTTTAAAAAAGGTGATTTTTTCCCCCTACGATCCTATCCTGGAAGAAGGGTATAAGGCCCTGGCCCTTTCCTGGCTGGTCGAGAACAGCTTTGCTAAAACCAATGACACAGATTTTATAAATAAAACCGGTAGGATGGTGGAGAAAGGCCTGGGGATTGTAAGGCTGGCTAAAATAGAAAATCAGGTAGTCGGCGCCTTTTATCTATCAAAAATTGGAGGGGACAGGGCTGAGATCCTGGTTTTCGGGGTGGAGGATTCCCGGGGGCACCTGGGTCTTGTACAACTGCTTTTGTCACGATTATTGGAAACCATGAGAGAAGAAAAAATTAATAGGGTTTCCATAAGGCTGAACAGACGACTTGCCCCTTTGATCAAATTGTTCAGGGGGGCCGGGTTTTCCCTGGACTGCCTGGAAAAAAACAAGGAGGATGAAACCTGCTTTGTATTGACTAAAAAAGTTAGGATCTTAAGCCGGGCACTGGTAAGGCGCCAGGCTGATTTTATAAAATAGGAGTGAACCCCACTCTTACACCAAAACGAAAAGGAGTTATAAAATGTTTAAAAGAAATCTGGTAATTCTGGCCGGTATCATGGCACTCCTCCTGGCAGGAAGCAGTCAGTCCCTGGCAGGAAAGAAAATTGTGAACGGAATAGATGCAAACTTTCCCCCCTTTGCCTTTATAGATAAAACAGGCACCCCCAGCGGCTTTGACGTGGAAGCCATGAACTGGATCGCAAAGGAGATGGGCTATGAAGTGGAACATAAGGCCTTTGACTGGGACGGGATTGTGACAAGCCTGCTCACCAAAAAAATTGACATGGTTGCATCGGGCATGAGCATTACACCGGACCGTCTTAAAAAAGTTGCCTTTACCAACCCCTATTGGAAAATTGAACAGGTGATGGTGGTTAAAAAAGATTCGAATCTGACCCTGGAGGATCTGCTGAAAGGCAATAAACTAATCGGTGTTCAGCAGGGAACCTCGGAAGCCAAATGGCTCAAGGAAGAAGCCAAGAAAAGCGGATGGAACCTGGAACTTCGATATTACAATTCCTCTCCCCTGGCCGTTGAAGACATTCTCAACGGAAGAATTGCTGCAGCTGCCATGGACGATGCACCGGCAAAGGATGCAGCCGGTAAAAAAGCGGTTAAAACCCTTGGCACATTCGGCATGCATTCCGAAGATTTCGGATATGCCATCCGCAAGGAGGACACTCAGCTCATGACAGATATGAATGAAGGGCTGAAAAGACTGATGGCTTCTCCCCATTGGAAAGAACTGGTTAAAAAATACGATATAAAATAATAATCAAGGGGCCTGTGCCGGGAGTTCGGCACAGGCCCTGCCCCCGGGTTATAACCATGGCCCGGGTTGCAGAGAGATAGAATGATAGAAAGCTTAAACGCAATAAAAGAATCTTTGCCCTATCTTCTCCAGGGCGGTGTGATCACCATTGTGATTGTGGTTGGTGCCATGGCAATCGGACTGATCCTGGGGCTTTGTATGGCAGTGGGGCAGGTTTACGGCCACCCGATCCTTAAACGGGTTATAGGTGCCTATATCTGGTTTTTCCAGGGGATCCCGATTTTGGTTCTTCTTTTCCTGTTTTATTTCGGGCTGTTCAATTACATTGGACTTAACTTAAACGCTGTTGCAGCGGTGATGGTGGTCCTTGGAATGACAACAGCGGCTTACCAGGCAAACATTTTCAGGGGGGCCATTCTTCAGCTCCCGGAAGGCCAGTTTAAGGCAGCCAGCGCCGTAGGTATGAGTGACTTCCAGGCCATCACCACCATCATTCTTCCCCAGGTGTTACGGTTGTCCATACCGGCCTGGTCCAATGAATTCTCCATTGTTTTGAAGGACTCGGCCCTGGCCTTTGTCTTGGGCGCACCGGAAATCATGGCCCGGGCCAAGTTTATTGCCTCAAGGACCTACCAGCACCTTCCCATGTACATCATTGCAGGACTCATCTATTTTGCCCTGACATGGGCCGGTGTCATGGCCCTGTCAAAGCTGGAAAAAACCATCAGAATACCCGGTTATTCGAATAAAGGAATGTAAACCCATGGGTGATCCCATTCTCAGAGTGAAAAATATTACTAAATCGTTTAATGGCGAGCTTATTCTCAAGGGCGTGGATTTAAGCCTGGGCAAGGGGGAGATCAAAATTCTCATCGGGCCTTCCGGGGGAGGAAAAAGCACCCTGCTCCAGTGTATGAACTGCCTGGTGCACCCTGATTCGGGGGAATTCTGGCTGGAGGAAAAACCCGTGGATATCACCAATAAGAAGGAGTTATATGGCTTTCGCCAACAGGTGGGGATGATTTTTCAGGATTTCAACCTGTTTGACCATTTAACGGCCCTGGATAATCTGACCATTGCCCTTCGCAGGGTTAAAAAGCTGGGCAAAAAGGCTGCCACAGCCCGGGCAATGACCGAGCTTACCCAGGTGGGGTTAGCCGATAAAACTCATTTGTATCCGGCAGAACTTTCCGGGGGGCAAAAGCAGAGGGTTGCCATTGCAAGGGCATTGGCCATGGACCCCAAGGTGCTTCTTCTGGACGAGCCCACCTCGGCCCTGGACCCCGAGGTGATGGGGGAGGTGATCGATGTGATCCGAAATCTGGCAAAACAGGGGATGACCATGATAATGGCCACCCACCAGATCAGCCTGATCCGCACCCTGGCCGATGAAATTTTATTCATGGAAGCGGGATCTGTTGTGGAACAGGGACAGCCCAAAAACTTGCTGGTCCAGGGGACCCGAAGCCAGGATTTCTGCAATAAACTCAATCGTATCACCGGGGAAGGTAAGTAATGCTCTCCCCCTTTTATCAGGAGCTTGTTGAATCCCTGAACCGAGGGCTTATCATGAGCATTGCTCTCATCATCCCTTCAGCCCTTGGCGGTGTTTTCATAGGTATAATTACAGGAGTTCTCAGGGCATTTGGGGATTCCTTTGTCCGAAAAATCTGCGACACCTATGCTGCCATCTTTAGGGGAACTCCCCTGGTGGTTCAGCTCTTTATCCTTTACTTTGGTCTTCCCAACATCGGCATTTACCTAAGCCCTTATGGGGCTGCTGTGACAGGATTCATGCTATGCAGCGGTGCCTATCAGTCGGAATATATCCGGGGTGCTCTTTTTTCCATCAAGCAAAACCAGTATCTTGGGGCCCATGCCCTGGGGTTTTCAAAGTTTCAGTCCATTTTCTGGATCATCATTCCCCAGGCCATGCGGAAGGCGCTGCCCGGGTGCGGAAATGAGATTGTCTACCTGATCAAATACTCTTCTCTGGCATATGTGGTGACCTTCATGGAGCTGACCGGAGAGGGGAAGACCCTTGCCACTGAATACTTCCGCTTTACCGAGGTGTTTGCCATCATCGGGCTTTATTATCTTCTTCTTGTTTCCCTGGCCATCCTGGGCTTAAAGAAGATCGAAAAGGCCATCCACGTTCCGGGATTTGGGAAATCATAAAATTGGCTTTTTAATTAAAGCATGGAGCAGGGACACAAACCATGAAGACAAC
>DAOWDR010000174.1 GCA_030638935.1 Desulfobacteraceae bacterium
AACGGTAAAGCTAATGCTTTTCTCCACACTGATTGCAAAAAAGAGCCTCACCCAGGTTCTCGGCTCCGCATTTGGCACAGAACCGGACTATTGCCTTTTTTTGGGTTGCTTTGCCGCACCTGGGACAAAACTGGGTTCCCGGCGTAATATTTTTTCCGCAACTTTGGCATTTTTCAAAGATCACCTGCTGGTGGCCGCATCGGGGGCAGAAATTGGCATCAATCGGGATGGAATTTTTGCATTCGGAACAGGTGGTTGTGCTTGGAAGATTGGTGTTTTCCTTTTGGTTGGACAATTGCTGGGCAAACATACCCGGCAGCATCACCCCAAGCCCCATGCCCATGCCGGCCTGGGCTCCGTTTCCGGCAATACTGTCGGACCCCTGGGCAATCTTTTCCATGGCCATGGCGGTTTTCATCTGCATGAGTTTGTTCATGTCGTCAAAGAGTTCCATGCGGCTTTTATCGTCAATGGCCTGCTGAACCTCCGGGGGCGGGGTAATGGCATTTATGTAAAGACCTGTCATGGCCAGGCCGAATCGTGAAAAGTCCTCCTGGATTCTTTTGGAAAGTCCCTTTGCCAGCTCATCGTATTGGGCCGGTAAATCAAAGATGGTGGAGATCTTTTCGCCGATAAAATCATTAAACCTGGAAACCACCACCTGGTTAAGGTATTCACTGATCTCCTCGGTGGTATAAACTCCCTGGGTACCCACTATTCGGTTTACAAACAGCACGGGCTGGACGATTTTCAGGTTAAAGATACCAAATGCCCGTATCCTTACCAACCCCAGTTGAGTATCCTTGAAAGCCACGGGATCACGGGTACCCCATTTTAAATTGGTAAAGGTTTTAAGATTTGTAAAATAGACCTCTGCCCGCAAAGGGCTTTTAAACCCCCAGGGCAGGCTGGCTAATTTGGTCAAAACCGGAATGTTGGCTGTTTTCAGGGTATGACGGCCCGGGCCAAAGGCTCCCACAGCTTTGCCGTTATAGAAGAAAACAGCTGCCTGGCTTTCCCTCACCGTTAGCTGGGCACCGTATTTGATATCGGCTGACCCTTTTTCCGGCAACCTGTGAACCAGCTCTTTGCCGCTTTCGTCAAACCATTCGAGAAATTCTAAAAAAATCAGGTTGTTGCTCCCCATTGGAATCCTCCTATCGGGTTTGAAAGGTCATTATTTTTTTGTCATAAAAAAAATAAATTCTTTTATCTATTGTCTTGGTATATTATAGATTCAGGATCTATGTGTCAAATATATGATGGGAGGTCAGGACTTTGGGAGGTGAGATGGAAACACGAATTGAAAAAGATACCATGGGAGAGATCCATGTCCCGGCAAACTGCCTGTGGGGTGCCCAGACCCAGCGGTCTTTGGAAAATTTTAAGATCGGAGGGGAAACCATGCCCCTTGACCTTATCCAGGGATTTGGATATTTAAAAAAGGCGGCTGCCATGGCCAATGCATCCTTTGGTCTGCTTTCCCGGGAAAAAGAGGCCTTGATCTGCCAGGTCTGCGATGGCATCATCCAAGGGGATTTCAATGATCAGTTTCCCCTAAAGGTGTGGCAGACAGGATCCGGTACCCAGACCAATATGAATGTCAACGAGGTCATTGCCAATAAGGCCCATCTATTGTCAGGCAAAAAACTGGGGACAGGTTCCCTTCTGATTCATCCCAACGATGATGTGAACAGATCCCAGTCCTCCAACGATGCATTTCCGACGGCAATGCATATTGCGGCCTGTAAACGGCTCACAGATCACACCTTGCCCTGTCTGGAACTTTTGTGCCAGGGGCTTGCTGAAAAAAGCTCGGCCTGGAAGTCAATTGTCAAGACAGGAAGAACCCATTTCATGGATGCCGTTCCCCTGACCCTGGGCCAGGAGTTTTCAGGCTATGCCGCCATGGTGGACCATGGTATTCAGAATTTGAAAACAAGCCTGGCCCGTCTGTTTGAGTTGGCACTGGGGGGGACAGCAGTGGGAACGGGGCTGAACAGCCCTGGTGGTTTTGATGTGAAGGTCGCCGGAATCATCGCAGAGCTGACAGGGTATCCCTTTGTGACGGCAACAAATAAATTTGAAGCCCTGGCCTCCCATGATGCACTTGTGGCCTCCCATGGGGCCCTTAAAACCCTGGCGGTCAGTATGATGAAAATTGCCAATGACATCCGCATGCTGGGGTCGGGTCCAAGGTGCGGCATTGGAGAACTGACATTACCTGCCAATGAACCGGGGTCCTCCATTATGCCGGGCAAGGTCAACCCCACCCAGACTGAGGCCATGACCATGGTCTGTGCCCAGGTCATGGGCAATGATGTGACCGTCAATATTGCCGGGTCTTCCGGTCATTTTGAACTTAATGTGTTTAAACCTGTTATCATCCATAATTTTTTGCAGTCTGCAGGGCTGCTGGGGGATGCTGCCCTCTCCTTTTATGAAAATTGTGTCAGGGGGCTTGCACCGAATCTTTTGGTCATTGAAAATCATCTGTCCCAATCATTGATGCTGGTGACGGCGTTGAACACTTTGATAGGGTATGATAAGGCGGCCATGATAGCCAAAAAAGCCCATAAAGATGGGATTACCCTAAAGCAGGCCGCCCATGGGCTTGGCCTTGTGTCCCGGGATAAATTTGACGAATTGGTGGATCCTGGTAAAATGACGGGACCCATGGAATAAATCCTTAGGGATTCAAGCACCAGGAAAAATATATAGACAGAGGGGGAAAAATGGACCATGACGTTACCCTGTTTAAGGCATATCCATTTAAGGAAGGTCAGAAAATAAGGATTGAAGAATCCCTGCGATCAGGGGATTGGGAAGTAATAAAGGTGACGGACCATAAGGTGACCCTGCGCTGTCCCATTTCAAAAAAAGAGATGGTATGGAGCAGATTCTGCTATTTGGCTGAAGAAAAATTAATGCCATGGCCCCGGATTTAGGCAGAACAGATTAGACCGGATCAAAAAATAAGGAAGGCTGATATGGAAGTGATATTACTCATGGCCATGACCCTGGATGGGAAAATTGCAAGGGATTCCCGGCAACTGGTGGACTGGACAGGAAAGGCAGATAAACAATATTTTGTCCGGGTGACCCGGGAGGCAGGTGTTGTCATCATGGGATCCAAAACATTTGATACCATTGGCAAGCCCCTGCCGGGCAGAAAAAATATTATTATGACCCGGAATAAGGACCGGAAAAGTCAAATGGAGAACCTGGTGTTTACGGATCAGTCTGCCGGGCAAATTATAAGCAAGCTAGAGGAAGAGGGGTTTGAAAAAGTTACCCTGATCGGCGGTGCCATTGTCAATTCCCTGTTTGCCAAGGAAAAGCTTATCACCCAGATCCATGTGACCATGGTGCCGGTATTGTATGGAAGGGGACTTTCCCTGTTTAAGGATTCATTGGATGTCAACCTTGAACTCATGGAGAACCGGGAAATTGATAAAGGACATTTGCTTTTAATATATAGGGTGCTGAAATGACAAAAAAGAAAAAAAATTTTCTGGTCCGGCTGTTTAAGTGGATTGCAAAGGGAAATAAAAAAGCCGCAGAAAAGGGCCAATTTTGCCCCTCCTGAGTCAAGAAAAAATAATGGATCAGTTTGATCCAAATCAGATGGGGATAAAGTGAAAAATTTCTTGAATCTTCCTGTAAAGACTATATACTCGCCTGTGAAAACACAGGGCGAATACAGCCGGAGGGATACCCCGGTATTTGGTCTTTTTTTAATTCACAAGTTTTTTAAACAGGCGATGGGCTAAAGATATGAGTACAAAGGTAAAAGGATTGCTGCAGAAGATTAATTTTATCCAAACAGATATGGAATTGCATAAACAGATTTTGTTTTCCATTCCCTCGGACAATAAGGCTGAGATGGAAAAGGTGGTGAATACCATTGCAGGGCAAAAAAAACAGATCAGCGACCTGAGAGGGCAAATCAAAGAGATTGATGAAGATGAGTACAATAAGATCATTGCCATTGAACAGGCAGCCGATCAATTCCGGGAGATCTCCAGGGACAAAAAATTTGTCCAGGTCAACACCCTCAATGAAGATCACAATTGTTTTATCACATTAAATGACGGCACAAGGCTGGATTGCCTGGTGGCTGCAAAGGAAGAAAACGGGAATTGGACGGTTCTGACCATTGAGGGCGAAACCAAAGAATATCCTGGCAGCCTGATTAAATAATCTATCATAGGCCCTTTAAGAAGATCTTTAAAAATGCCTTTGAAGAAAAGGAGAAATCTCTTGAAAAAAAATATTAGATATTTTCTTGCCCCTGTACTGATTCTGCTGGCAGCAGGTATTTTGCTGATCCCAGCCGCAGCCACCCCAGCCAAAAAATTTGATTTGGACCGGTTTATTGAGCCTGACACCTGTGGCGGCTGCCATTGGGAAATCCAGGAGCAGTGGACCAATTCCATGCATCACCTGTCCCACAAGGACCCGGTATACAACCGGGTGGCCAAATTTTTACGACAGGGACTCATCCAGGCAGGGGAAATAGAGGAAGCCGAATCCTGTGTTAAATGCCACACCCCGGTGGGTGTGGTCACGGGATTTCCAAAAAAACTTTCCGATGACCTGTCAAAGACCCCGGAGATTGCAACCCAGGGGATCCAATGCGATTATTGCCATTCTGCCGTGGATGTAACCCGTATGTACAACAACGGACTGGTCCTGGCACCAGGCCATGGCGAAGACGACCCGGGTGTGAAACATGGCCCCTTTGATGATTCTGAACCTGATTTCCATGAAGCCGCTTTTTCTAAACTTCACCAAAGCTCTGAGATTTGCGGCACCTGTCACAATGTCAAGCATGCGGCATTTGGGACAGATCTTGAGACCACCTATACGGAATGGGAAAACAGCCCTTACAATGATCCTGATCCTGAAAAAAGAATCACCTGCCAGGGCTGCCACATGTATCAGCGGCCCGGCATTCCTGCCACAGGCTCCACAGCCAGGCCGGAAAATCCAGGGTCTGCCACCGAGGACAGTATGGAAAGGCTCCATATTTTTACCCATTATTTTGTTGGTGCCAATACAGGAGTGACAGGCTTATTCGGGGGCAAAGACAAACAGGAAATGGCAGTGGAGCGTCTTGTGAATGCCGCCCAAATTTTACTTAACACAGAAAAACTGGCCAAAAAACAATTGGATGTGATGGTGACCAATTCCGGTGCCGGCCATTCAATCCCCACAGGGGTGGGGGACTTAAGACAGGTATGGATTGAAATCAGTATTCGGGATGCAAATAATAATCTTGTTTTTCAATCCGGTTTCCTGGATAAGAAAAATCAGTTGTCCGATGATACCATCATCTTCAGGACAGTTCTCGGGGACGGCCGTGGCAATCCCGTGGTGAATCTGGCAAAGGCCAGACAGGTACTTTCCGATAACAGAATCCTTGCCAAACAAACGGCGACCCAAACCATTGACCTTGATTTTGTACCCAAGAAAGATTCTGTGATAACCGCCCGGCTCCTGTACCGGGGGATGCCCCAGAAAATTTTAAACCTGATCCCGGGAGAGCCGCTTGGGCCCCTGCCCGTGGTGGAGATGGCAAAGGTGTCCCAAACCATTTAATCTTAAAAGGGCCAGAAACTGTTGTCTTCCCATATCCTTGCCATGAGTGATTCCTGGAGGGCAACCAGTTTTTCAAGGTGGGTTGTTTCCCAGGCCGACAGCCAATCGTACATTTTTTTTTCCTCCGGGTCTGTGGCTTCCTTTGCCCGTTGGGCATACAATTTTACCGCCTTTTCTTCAAATCCAATGGCTGCGGTGATGGCGGTTGACTCAAAACCGGCAGCATTGATATTATTTTTAACAGCATCGCTGAGGATATCAGGAGCCGTCACGGCACCGGCGTCATCAAACCCGCCGGCCATGAATTTTCCGCTTTTTGTATAGGCTTGGAATTGTTTTTCAAAGAGGTCCATGTGTTCCTGTTCCTCATCCGCAAGACTTTGGAAAAACTTTTTTACCTCATCGTTTTCGGCATGGGCCTTGGCTGTTTCATAAAGGTGTTTGCCCTGGCGTTCCATGAGAAAGGCATTTTTTAATATATCCAATGTGTTTGACTTGTCCATGGTGCATCTCCTGTATTTAGGTTGAGAGGGGAAAGCTTAAAAAAAGAGTACATCATGTTTGTTCTAATTTCAAGCAGGCCCCAAGAGAACCATGAAAAAACTCTTTGGTATTTTTAAGCAATTGCAATATAAAAGGAACTTTTATAGGGTGATCATAAATTTTAATAAATAATATAAGAACTTAATATGGGAACCATTGATATTATCGTGATCGCAGTGGGACTGGCAATGGATGCGGCTGCCGTTTCCCTGGCTGCTGCGGCCTCGGGGTTTGCTAAGGATGGCCGGGCTGTTTTTAGGCTGGCATTCCACTTTGGGTTGTTTCAGTTTTTCATGCCGGTGGCTGGATGGTTTTTGGGAATCGGTTTTGTCTCCTATCTCAAGTCCTTTGATCACTGGATCGCCTTTGGCCTGCTCCTGTTTGTTGGGGGGCGCATGATTTGTTCCGGGATGGATAGTTCCCAAACCACCATCAAAAAAGATCCCTCCCGGGGCATGACCATGGTGATGCTCAGCATTGCCACCAGCATTGATGCTTTGGCCATTGGCTTAAGCCTTGCCATGCTGGATGTTAATATCTGGTATCCCAGCGTAATAATCGGAGTTATTACAGCAGGGCTGTCCCTCTTGGCCATCAGCATTGGAAAACGACTGGGAGTTCTGTTTGGCAAACGCATGGAAATTGTTGGAGGGCTGATTTTAATTTTCATTGGTTCAAGAATATTGTTCCTTGAATTTTTTGCATGAGCCTAAGGTCTGCCGAGCCCAAGCAAGCCTGGGTTGTGGAAAATACTTAAACTTTAAAAAAGAGAGAGCCCATGTTAACACCTGAACTACCCTTTTTAAATGATCCCGAGGGGGATAGCCTGCCCTTGGGCCTGCCCCGGGTAATTGATGCCCACGTCCATATATTTCCGGATAAAATATTTTCCGCTGTCAGGAACTGGTTTGACGCCTATGCCTGGAAGATTCGCTACCGGGATAATAGTGTTGATTTGCTCTCCTTTCTTTTGAACCAAGGGGTGGACCGGATAGTGGCCTTGCAATATGCCCATAAACCAGGGATTGCCAGATCTTTGAATCAGTATATGAGTGAAGTTTGTCATGGGTTTGACGGCCGGGTTCTTGGCATGGCAACGGTTTTTCCAGGAGAAAAGGACGGGGCCGGGATTTTGAAACAGGCCTTTGAAGCGGGACTATCAGGGGTGAAACTCCATGCCCATGTCCAGTGTTTTGACATGAACCAGCCTGAAATGACACCCCTCTATGAGGTCTGTGCCCGGGAAAACAAACCCATGATCATGCATGTGGGCCAGGAGCCCAAAAGCGAACACTATCTTTGCGATCCCTATGAGATCTGCCGGGCTGATAAGCTTGAAATAGTTCTAAAAGAGTTTCCCACCCTTAAAATCTGCGTTCCACATCTGGGGTTTGACGAGATTCTCCCCTATAGGACCTTGATTGAAAAATATGACAACCTATGGCTGGATACGGCCATGGTTCTGACGGATTATTTTCCTAGAGGGAATCGGGTGGAACTTGAAACCTATCGAATGGACAGAATAATGTACGGGTCTGATTTTCCCAATATCCCCTATGCCTGGGACCGGGAACTTTTATGGCTGAAAAACTCGTCCCTGTCCAGGTCGGATCTTGAACAGGTGTTATACAGGAATGCTGAAGTGTTTTTTGATCTGGCTCCCTGATGATACCAGCTCCAGACCCAATTTGCTTTGTTGAATTCAACGATAGATCCTTTTGCATGCCATTTTAGTGCTTGACAAAAATAATGTGAATCAATACTTATTTTAATGAATCCTAATTATTTGATAAGCATATGGAAAGGAACAGCTCATGGAAGAAGTAGAAGGACTTTTGGAGCTCAATAAATCCGAAGGCATTTATATTGATATTGGCACTGAGGTTTATCTTGAAATAGAAGGGGTTAATTTTTCTGTAACAAGTATTTTTATTGGTATGCTTAAAGATGAATTCATGATCGTTACCCTTCCCAAAAGATATAAGAGCATAAAAAACAAATTGTTTCCTTCCGATACAATGGTTGTCAAATATCTACACGAGGGATCTGTCTATGCATTCCAAACCAGCGTGATAGAAACAATAACAAATCCCATCAGAGCTCTTGCCCTAGAATATCCTAAAGTGGTTCAACAAAGAGAACTCAGAGTTGTTAAAAGAAATAATGTTGTGGTTCCAGCCAGAGTTGAAGCGAAAAAGAAAGACTTTCCCGTGGTGATCTTTGATATCAGCAAAAAAGGTTGCAGATTTAAGTACCATGACAGCATAAGTAATATTTCTTCGTTGAGAGAGGGAGATATTTTAAGGGTTTACTGCCAGTTTCCCGGAGTTGCCGATGAAATAGGCGCCATGGCATGTGTTAAAAATATTAAAAGAGAACAAGGGCAGCTTACCATTGGAGCTGAATTCCAAGATATCACTAAAGCTTTTTTATTACCCTTAATGCACTTTTTATATTCCATCGAAGACTTTGCTTAAAAAATGTTGGGAAAGATCCATGGCCCATGATCATGGGACTGGGTGCCCACTGACCTGTAAATTAAGATCTCCATATACCCTTGGGGTATATGGAGATCTTAACATTTGATTTAATGGGCTATCCCAGAATTTTTTTAAGGTCGCCTTCGGGAGT
>DAOWDR010000196.1 GCA_030638935.1 Desulfobacteraceae bacterium
ATAAAAAAATATGAACCGAAAAGAGCAAAAATCCGTTTTGTTCAGGTCTCTATGAAAGATCGTTGACTGACATATAGTGATCTGACAATTATAGAGAAGGCGAGCAGTTGCAGGGATGGTGTAATAGTCAACCTGTCATCTGAATATAACAGGCGTAAAGGTTTTGATAGAAGGAAATTACAAACATAGAAATAAATCTTCACTATCTCTAAAGTTAGTTTTCTTTAAATTGTTCTCAATAAATTTTTTATATTATAGAGTTGAATGAAATAAAAAGGCAGAGCCGTTATAACTCTGCCTTAGTAATTATTGTGCTTTAATGAATCACTTCATATTTTTTCTGCTTAATCCCGCAATACCTAATATTCCAAAACCGAAAAGAATAAATGTTACTGGTTCTGGAACCTGGGTGGTTTCAAAACATCCTTCCAGATTAACGTTGGTGATTTCAAGAGGAGCCATTCCATCAAGAATTGATAATCCGGTTAGTTTCACTGCAATTTGATAATCAGCATCCACAATCCCATAAACATCAGAGATCGGTGGATTGGGTACACCCCACTCATAGATCCGGATAGGGTTATGCCATCCGCTAATTTCAATCCCGTTTATTTCCAGCTTGATGTATTTTGATGTAGGATCATGAGGAGGAATATTATTCGGATCTATCCGCATCGTCACATAATGAAGAGTATCACTTGGGTTATACGAACCCATATAATCTGCCGTGCTTGGGTCGGGAGTCGTATTGCTTGAGGAATAGTGGGTATTTATCTCCCACAGGTACATGGAGTCGTTTTTTAGATCAAATGTCTTTTCCCATGTATCGGTAGCACCAATACTCACATTGCTAACATCAGCAAGATCTAAATATTGAATATGCGTAGCCTGCACAGGAGAGCACAGAAAAATAACACATAAGAAAAAAGTTGCAAAGGTGATGTTCCGAATTATGTTTCTCCTTCCTAATAGATAAATCATTTTTATCCTTTTTTTACCTAATAATCTCAATTGATACTAAAAAATCAAACCCCACGCTCTCATAAAGCAATAAACATACCACTGCCAGGAAGATGATTCCTTTATGATTTACGGTATTTAGAGTGATTTATGGTAAAATTTTTCCTATGAAAATAATGTTATTTTTTGAGAAAATTAATTCATAGTCTTTGCTATGAATTTTAATCAATCACTTTTTTTTAAGAAAAATAGTCTTGAAAAATGATGTCTGAATAAAATCAACAATTGTTTGCATAGATTCATCTTTATTGGAGATAAAAAATAAGCGATATCTATTCTGAACTGGTGTGGACTATTATGAATAGATCTGTGTCTTCTGAATCAAATATAGACTCAAGACCTTGTGGTTGGGCAATAATTTATTCATTACACAGACAATCAACTGGTTTTAAAAAATATTTTTGGAAAAGAGGGTCTCCATTGAGAAGGGCATTGATGCTTGCCATGGCAAAAACCTTTATATGACGGAGTGGTGATTTGTTTGTTGCCATGGCTCTAACCCGGCTGGCCAGAGAAGAAGTCCGATTTTTAGCTAAAATTTTATGGATTCGTAAATTGATCAAAGTGCCCATTGACCATCAGCCTATAAAGACTGGTGGTCAATGGGCTGACTGGTTTCAGGCATGCTTTGAAATGGACATCTGCTGGGATCGTACCCAGGTGTTTTGCAGTAATTTGAATATGTCTTTTGGCATATCAGACGGCAGATCCACAAAGGAAAAATTCTGGTTGATATCAACACTTTTGATGTGTTTGCTGTCAAGGCCGGCTTCATTTGAAATAGCCCCCACAATATCACCGGCCCGGACTCCGTGGGTCCGGCCCACTTCAATACGATACCGGTCCATTCCCTTTTTCGGGGGGGTGGCAGGAAGCGTTTGTGGCATGGTTGTCTTTTCCATGGGTTTGGATTTTTTCTTTTTAGGGGCATAATCATCCATTGGATGGTCTTTTTTTGCAACAGGATTTTTTCTTACAATGGGCTTTCTATCCGACATGGTTTTTTTCCTGGAAAAGTCTTCCCGGTCACGCCGGTCTGATCTGGCTGCTGTTGCTTTTTTGGCCGGCTTTTTGTTTTCCATATGGGCCGGCAACAGGAAGGGCTTGTCTCCATGGGCCAGCTTTGCAAGGGCAGCAGCCACCTGGGCAACCGGGATATCCTGCTCAATGGCATAGGCTTCTATCATTTCCTGGAAAACACTTAAATCCTGTGATTCCAGGGTCTGGGTAATGGACTGTTTAAAGTCTGTCACCCGTTTTTTGTTAATGGCCTTGTTGGAGGGCAGAGAAATTTCCTTGATGCGATTTTTGGTGGTTCTTTCTAAAACCTTGAGCATCCAGCGTTCATTCCGGTTCACAAACAGGATGGCTTCCCCTGTTCTGCCCGCCCTGCCGGTCCTGCCGATTCTGTGTACATAGGGCTCTGCCTTGGACGGCATGTCATAATTGATTACATGGGAAATACGGTCCACATCCAGGCCCCGGGCAGCCACATCCGTGGCCACCAGGATATCGATATGCCCGCTTTTCAGCCGGTTAATCGTCCGTTCCCTTGCATTCTGGGCAATATCCCCGTTCAATGCCTCTACTTTGAACCCCCTATCCTCAAGGCTTTTTGCCACATCAAGGGTGGAAGTTTTGGTTTTGACAAATACGATTACCCCGTCAAATGTAGCAGCTT
This sequence comes from Desulfobacteraceae bacterium, assembly GCA_030638935.1. Classification (GTDB taxonomy): domain Bacteria; phylum Desulfobacterota; class Desulfobacteria; order Desulfobacterales; family Desulfobacteraceae; genus NBML01. The sequence continues at coordinate 2,702 of DAOWDR010000196.1, forward strand.
CCAGAATCCGGATCAGGGCCTGGGCTTTTTTAGCCCCGGCAACCATCCAGTACTGCTGGTCGATGGTCTCCACCCCTGTTGAGTCTGGTTTGATCATGATTTCTTTGGGGGTTGTCAGATATTTTTGGGCAATATTCCGGATGGGTTTTGGCATGGTGGCTGAAAACAGAGCGGTTTGTGAATCATCCGGGGTTTGCTCCAGAATCCATTCCACATCATCAATAAAGCCCATGTGAAGCATTTCATCGGCCTCATCCAAAACCATACAGGAAAGATCGGAAAAGGATACGGTTTTTCTTCGCATATGATCCATGAGCCGGCCGGGTGTTCCCACGACCACATGGACGCCCCGCTTGAGCTGTCTTAGCTGGATCTCGTAACTCTGGCCGCCGTATACGGATAATACGTTCAGCCCTTTCATTTTTGCACCATAGGTTTTAAAGGACTCAGCTACCTGGATGGCCAGCTCCCTGGTGGGGGTCAGTACCAGCACCTGGGGCCGTTTGTTGGAAAGGTCAATCCGGGACAATAGGGGCAATGCAAAGGCTGCGGTTTTGCCGGTACCGGTTCTGGCCTGGCCTATCATATCCTTTCCCTGGATTAGATGGGGAATGGTCAGGGTCTGGATGGGGGTGGGTGTGGTATAGCCCACATCCTGCACTGCTGCCAATACAGGGGGGATCAGGTTCATTTCGTCAAACCCGGTCAGGGGTAAATTATCTTGGGACATTGGGATTCCTTAAAAAAAAGCCGGAATTACCGGCAGGACACATCGAAAATTTAATAATATACACGGGTTTGTTTCATTGTGCAAGGAAAATTTTTATTCCCCATTATTTTTTTCATCGGAAGAGGAAGATGAAACAAAAATTATAGGCATCTGCTGTCCAGTCAGGCAAATTTCTGGGAGAACCGATTGCCATCGTCCATGGAAGGGTACCCGATTCCCCGGGTCACAAGAGCTTGACAATCAATTCTCCCGCCATTAAACTGATATAAAGAATTGCTTGATTTACCTTTTATCATAAGAATAATTCATCATGATACGAAAACATTGTAGATACTATTGTTTTGTTATTCTTGGTTTATTGTTGAGCTCTGCCTTTTTACCCAACATGTCACAGGCATCTGATTTTAATAATAGCCTGAAGGTGGAGTTCAATTTCAGAGGCCGTCTATTTTCAATTATGGGAGAAAAAACAGCAGCGCATACCTATGTGTTCAACAAAGGGGCAATCAAAAAAATAAATATCACAACCCTCAATTGGGAGCCTTATATCGGAGAAACCATCTGTAAACAGGGATGGATTCAACAGCTGACCGTCGCTTTTTTGGCTGTCCAGGGTTACGAAATAACCTCCACTTTCCTGCCCTGGGCAAGGACGATTAGAATGGCTGAAACAGGGTTGGCTGATATTTTATATCCGGAATATTTTATTGAACCCACAGCACCTTCTGATGTGCATAAAGGCACAAAGAGGGTGGAACACCTGGCCCTGTCCCGAGAATTACCAGGCGGACCCATCGTATTTATGAAACGAAAAGGAGAAGGGGATCAATATAAAGGAAATTTTTTGAATCTTAAAAATGAAAAAATAGGGGTGGTCCGGGGGTATCAAAACACACCTGAGTTTGATGCACTAATGGACATGGGTTTTTTTGATATCAGCCAGTCGGTTAATGACTTTATGAACACAATAAAATTGATAAACAACCGGACTAGTCTAATCATAGGTGATCCAGCAGTCATCAGGTTCAGCATTGCCAATTCAATGCTTTCCCAAAAGGAAAAAACCAGAATACTTCAGAACATTGAGGGGGTTAAGCCTGTGATCCAGTATAATAATCTGTATTATGCGATTTCCAAGAAGAAACCCCATTGGAAAAACACCTTGAAATCATTAAATGCCGCCATGGAAGAATTTGAAAAATCAGGTCTCATGTTTGATATCATTAACACTGTGAATAAGACCTGTGGGTATCATATGGATGAAGTATTTGCCCCCTAGAATTTTCTGATCAAAATAACCCCTGCCGTGATCAGAGCAATCCCTGCAAGGCGTTGCCAGCTAAGGGACTGAACCGACACTCCCAGAAGACCGAAATGATCCATGAGTGTAGCCATCACAAGCTGTCCTGCCACCACAAGGCCAAAGGTCAGAGTGGCTCCCAGTCGTGGTGTTAAAATGATGGTGGCTGTGACATAAAAGGCACCTAAAAAGCCTGCAGACCAGACAGACCAGTGGGTGTCCGTGGCATGGCGGATATTTGTAAGATCAACCCGGGTTGCCAGGGCGTAGAAAAAAAGGACCAGGGTTCCCACGGCAAAGGATATCAAGGCGGCGTAGACAGGGCTTTCAATGGCCCGTCCCATTTTTCCATTTAAACCTGCCTGTAGCGGTGCCAGCATTCCGGCAACAAGGGCAATAAACAAAAGTATCAGTTTCATTTGTGTCTCCAGTTTTATACTTTTTTCACCATACCCCGGCTTTTAATCCAGTCCTCCAATCCGCCCTTGGAAAGCCCGGCCTCCTTGGGCAGATCATCCAGGACGGTGTTATCCACTGGCAAATCAGAATACAGCAAAAGCCTAGATAAGGCAAAAATTTTATCGGATTGGAATTGATTTTCTATGGTATTTTCTGATAGAAAAAGGTATGCCCGATCATCAATCCATTGGCAATGCAAGGAGTATACATGTCAGATTTAAATCTGTCCAACTGGGAAGAGCGCCTGGTCGCCCCGGAAACTATTTTAAATCATATTAAACCGGGAATGACCATTTTCATCGGGACAGGACCTGCCTCACCCAGAACCCTGATAACCACACTGCTGGATGTGGATATACACAATATCAGGGACCTTGAACTGCTCCAGCTGGCGGTCCAGGGGGAAACCATTCTTTCCGTTGACAAACTCAATGCCCCCAATTATCGGTTGAAAACTTTTTTTTCAGGCTTTGTTTCCTGGGACACAATTTCCCCGGGCCAGGTGGATCTGATTCCTGCCTATTCATCGGAAATTCCTGAAATCATTAAATCCAGTAGGATTGAGGTTGATGTGGCCTTTATCCAGATTACACCGCCGGATGAATCCGGTTATTGCAGCCTGGGGGTAGCTGTTGACGTGGCCCGGGAAGTCATGGACCATGCCTCCCTAGTGGTGGGCGAGATCAATGAAAAAATGCCCTTTACCTACGGGGATACCTTTGTTTCCATTGATGATTTTGATTTTCTTGTCCGGTCCGACCGGGAGCCTGTGACCTATGAGGTCCCGATTGTTTCCCATCAGATGAAGAAGGTGGCTGCAAATGTGGCATCGGTTATCAGGAACGGGGATTGTATCAATTATGCTTTGGGACCCATGTTTGAAGCCCTGGTGCCCTTTTTGTCCGATAAAAAAGATCTGGGTATCCATTCCCTGTATTTTACCGATGCCCTGGCAGAACTGGTCAATTCCGGTGCGGTCAACAACCATCGCAAATCCCCTTTCCGGGGAAAATCCCTGGTCTCCTATGCCCTGGGCACAAAGGAGCTGATGAAATGGCTTGACCGGAATCCATTGGTGGAATTCCAGGGCATTGACTGGGTGTGTAATCCTCAGTTTATTGCTAAAAATCCCAGGTTTGTTGCCATCTACGAAGCCAGGAAAGCCGATATTCTGGGCAGTGTGGCCTTTCCCCTGCGGGGAGCAGTTACCACGGGCCCGGGGGAGGGGATCGATTTTTTTAAAGGTGCCGAGGGCTCAAAGGACGGCAGAACAATTATTGGCCTTCCCAGCCGGGATGCCAAGGGCAAATCCAATATTCTTGTGAGTATTCAAAATTATGCCAACCAGCTGCGGCTTCGGGAGTCTGTCCATTTGCTGGCCACGGAATATGGCGTGGCCCACCTCAAGTGGAGGTCCCTGCGGGAAAGAGCCCAGGCCATTATAGATATTGCCCATCCCGATGACAGGGAAGCTTTGATCCAACAGGCACGTCAGAGGAAGATTATTTATTCCAATCAGATCTTTGTGAGCCAATCCGCCCATCTCTATCCTGCCCACATAGCAAGTACCCAGACATTTAAGGGCGGGGTAAGTGTGAAGTTCAGAGCCATGAAACCTTCCGATGAAGAGGCCATGCGACGATTTTTCTACCGATGTTCCAAAGAGGTCGTTTTCTTTCGATTCTTCTATTCCATCAAGACCATGAGCCATGATAAAATGCAGGAATATGTGAATGTTGACTATGCCAATGAAGTCTCCATTGTAGGCCTGGCTGAAAAAAACGGGACAGAGAAAATTATTGCCGAGGCCCGGCTTATCCGGGATGAAGAAACCAATTGCGGAGAGGTGGCCTTTCTCATTGAAGAGGCCTTCCAGAGCATTGGTGTCGGCAGCTATCTCATGGAATTATTGGTCGGCCTTGCCCGGGAGCAGGGGCTTGCCGGGGTGACAGCAGATGTGCTGTCAGAGAACCAGCCCATGATCAAGGTGTTTGAAAAAACCAAACTTCCCCTGGAAACCAGACTGAACAGCGGGGTTTATCACCTGAAAATCAGTTTTCCGGGGTAAGTGATAAAATTGCCTGGAAAAGAACGGTTGCCACTGCATTCGCTACATTTAAAGAATTTTTTTTCCCGAACATGGGAATGTGGACGGTATTATCCAGCACAGGCATGACATGGGAGGAAATACCATATTCCTCATTGCCAAATACCAGCACTGCCTTTGAAGGCCAGGAAAATTTGTGGCAGGGAACAGATCCTGTAACCGTTTCCAGGCCGATGATTTGAAAGCCCTCCTCCTTTTTTTTCACCAGGGCCTGGGCAAGATCGGATGTTTTTTCCTGGGTTATCCATTCCTGGGCGCCCATGGCTGTTTTTTGAACCCTGGGGTCTTCCTTGCCCAGGGTGTTGCCAAGAATGACGGACCGGACACCGGCAGCATCGCAGGTTCTGAAAATTGATCCTACATTAAAAAGACTCCGGAGCCCGTCCAGGGCAACCTGGTATTCTATGTCTGGTAATTGTGCCCCAGGCGCTGTCCTGTCCCTGAAGGTTACGGGCTCAAGAAGTGTGTCATCCCGAAGAATGATTCCGGATGCCTTTCTGTGGACCTGGATGGCATTTGAAATATATTCAATCTGTTGCCTTGCGCCCTGGCCGGGACGTGTGGGCAATGGGGAATCTGTCCATTTTAATATGGCCTCGTATTGGGAGCTAAAATCGTTAAAGGCAGCTGCTTTTACCCTGTTTGTGGCAAGTTTTTGGTAAAAAACCGATAACCAGCCAATTATATGCCGGTGCCGGTTCTTTTCAGAAAGGGATAAAAACTTTTTTTTGGTAAATCCAAAGGTGTCCATTTCATCTCTTATACCAGCCTTTGAATCCGGTTGAAATCAAAATTAATGTTTTTACTGGATATGCCGATGTGTAATCTTATAAAGAACCCAGGTTTTTATATTTTAGATTAAAGGAGGCTTCCAATGAACAGCATATCTGATAACTCATCCCCAGGGTTGCTCCAGAACAGGGGTAATTTGCAGAATGCCCAATTTTCAAGCCATTCCAGAAAACAAACTGTCAATGCCTATGAAAGTCTTGATACCGGCCTGACCATACAGACCCGGGAAGGGGATATTGTTACCCTGTCTTCAAATAGCTTTTCAGAACTCAATGCTTCTGAATACAATAGCCGGGGAGAGATCCGGACAGATTTCGGAAATGCCCTGGTCACCCAGCACACCCGGGAAATCACTCTGACCACAGGAGAGCAGTTTTCATTTTCCGTGCAGGGGGATTTAAATGAACAGGAACTTGCGGACATAGAGGCCATTGTACGGGGAGTGGATGGAATCGTTGCCGAAGTTATGGAAGGGGATATGGATGAGGCTATTGAAAAGGCCATGTCCATGGGCAATTATTCGTCTGTTTCCATGTATTCAGCCGATATTTCCTATGAGCGTTCCTATGCAGTGACCCAGGAAACAAGTTCGATCTCCCATGGACCATTGCCGAATTCAGTGCAGGATGCCGGTATTTCCAATACCCCCAAACATGTGGCCCATCTGGTTGACAAAATGGCCAAATTTTTGGAGAAACAGGAAGAAAAATTGTTGGCCAAGGCCCAGCAACCACTCAGCGCATTGTTTGATCAGCTCATGAAAAACAAAGCAGATACCGAGGAACAAAAAATACCGGTTTACGATGCCCTGAAAATTGCGGGAGAGCAGCTTGACCAGATAATCAATGACAGGCTTAAAAAAATCTTTGAAACAACTTTGGACGGTTTTGTGTAACCACTGTTTTGACTGAAACTATAATTTTTTGAAAAAAGAGGACAGCAAAGAATCTTTGTTACCCTCTTTTTTTATTTTGGCAGCAGTCGATCATTTTTTTAGATCAGATTGTACCGGGTTAATGCCGAGGTGACAATATGGTCAATGAGCTTTTTGTAATCTTCCATGGGGCCATGGACAGAAGGGTGGTGCATGGTAAACATTTGGGGACTCCAGCTTTTCAGGGGTTTTAAACCCGGAATTCCATTAACCTCGATGATTTTGAGTTTGCCCGCAGCATCCAGGCGCATGTCTGCCCTGACATGGTCCAGGCAGTTGAGCGCTTCCATGGCCCTGCGGGTTACTTCAATGGCCTTTTTTGTGTATGTGTTGGTGGGGGTGATTTTGGTGGCACCTACTCCCCGCAGATCCGCTCTTAAAATGGGGTATTTACCGAATAAAGACGCATCCACTTCAACTTTACCGGGAAGAAATTCCTGGAGTTTTCCATTGCCCAGCATGAGGACGGTATATTCATTGCCAGGCAGATA
>DAOWDR010000749.1 GCA_030638935.1 Desulfobacteraceae bacterium
CCTGGGCTAATGTGCCAGGCACCTTTAAGCCCAGGGAAAATCGAAAATCGAAATACACCGGCGCACCAACAAATTGCACTTGAATATCGGTTTGCTTATCCAAAAACAGCCCGCGTTGCCCATCTGGCACAATGAAGTTTTTTATACCCTTTTTGGTGCTATCATCGGATTTATAAAGATCAAGCACAATATCCTGTATGCCTGGCTGTGCCATAATATCAACAACCAGTTTATTAAAAATAATTACACCGCCAATGGCTACACTATCCACATAGTCAAATACCGCATCCACAATTAAATTTTTCAACCTGGTCTCTTGGGCAGCAGTTAAACGGGTATTTTCAGGATAGACCAAAACATTACATTTAATGGGCAACCTAAAATCATCACCTGCAGTTGAAAAACTAACAGGAGCCATAATACCAATTGGATCCCTCAGTTCTTCCCCGGATACCACGGCGGTTTCATCAATTAAAATTGTGTTTTGCAAATTATGCTCAAAGCGAACCCCTGCCGGACGGCTTGCCAGCAATGCCCTATTTATATTTGCTGCTAATCCGGCATCTGGTTCCCGGGCAATAAACAATTTCACCAGTCCCGGGTGAACCTGGAAGTCTTCAACCAGTTTTATTTCATTCTCTTTTAATCCGGCTTGAGAGGTGATCGCATTAATAATTGCCCCCTTGGTTGCCCGGCCTGCCCTTTCCATAACGCTTTTTGCCCGCAATCGTAATTCTTCGTCGGATTCTTTTTCCCCGGTAAATAAGGTTGCAGCATCGTTTGTCACAGATGTTATTCCATGGATGGCTTTATTAATAATGTTGATGGCACTGGCTGCCACAACCCCGTTTGCACCGGCAATTTCCGATCTTACCATGGCCTCAACAGAAAGCTGTCCCTTGCGCAGGGTACGCTTGGTGGTTGTAACAAAACTCACCGGCGGATTCAGATTTGTTGATAATTTTGTATCAGCAGGAATATAAATATCACCGGGTGCGGCTGAGTTGCGGTATAATCTCACCATGCCGCTGGCATAATCGCTGCCCTTGCGCTTCAGTCCCAGCAGGGCAACAACCTGATCCAGAGCATTGCCCTTTGCAGTATCAATAAAGCCGGACTGATAAACTATTTCCAATTGTTTTTCAAGGATTGCCAATTCCCGGCTAAAGGCCTCGGCAAGGGTACGGGTCAGGCTGCCAACATTTCTATCTGTAAGCAATGCTTTGTGGCTTTCATTATGATAATAACTGATAAAAAATTCAGACCCTTCATCGGGCCAAATGGCATTGGTTCCAGGCAATAATGCATCTTGTTTATCTGTAAAAAATTCAACTTTGCCCTCGGTGGTAAACTTCCAGTCCCGTTCCGGGATAAAAACCATAAAGGTTTTAGAGGATTGCCCCATAACTTTAATGGTATTGACCTTTACCTCGCTAAATGAACGGGACAAGCTGTAGGCAGTCGTTTTTGGAAAAAATTGATGCTGCTCACGTGTTTCCCCGCCGGTCAGACCTGTGAGGAGCTGATCAACCAATGCGACATAGGGCTCTGCTATATAATTCATTTACCCACCTCAAAATAAAACGGTATAACAAAATTAATTATGTCGTCGATAATTCCCAGTTTAATATCCAGCAGAATATCAACCCGTGACTGGTCCAGGCGACGGTCATAACGAATCTGCGCCCTTAATATTTTTTCTATTCTCGGTTCTTTTGCCAGGGCCTGTAAAATATAAAGTTTAACCAGCCCGCGATTATGCTGGGTATTGGGTTCGCCTATCAGTTCATTGTGCCGGGAACCATAGTCGGGGTGTCCCAGGGGCGCCATTTCTCCATAACAGGTTTTCAAACGGTGAATGATAGCCTGGGTGATGTTGTCAACACCTGAGTTGACCACAAGATCCTTCTCTTTTTTTCCCCGTTTTGTAACAATTGCCACTCCAAAATCCACATCCTCATACCGGCCGTCCTTAATGCGGTAAACCGCCCTTAAGTCCCTGCCGAATTTTTTGATTAATTCCTTTGATAAATTTGTATCCATGGGCTACCCAAACACTGCTCTTTTAAATTGTTGGATCAGTTTATCCGGTTTATTTAAATTTTATCAACCTGACATGTCATTCACATAGGGTGCTGCCGGCGGTCCTAAAACCTGTGCAATCCCGGGTCCGGTTGGACAAAAATCTCCCATTCTTATTACTGCTAAATTGTCAATTTTTATTCCCGGCACCAGGGGTGCACCAAGGGGCAGCACATATGGCACGCCAGTTACAGAATTGATAAATTGACATGCAGACCCTTGTACCGCCAATGGCATTCCCCCGGCGGTTGCAGTCACCTGGGTAACGGCAATAATGATCCCCATATCCGGTGCCCCTGCCATCCCCGGGGATAGCATGAGTGAACAACCAATTGTAACGGGCATTCCAGGCATATTTTTTCCTTAACCTGCACTAAAACTTGTCATTCCGGCAATGGTAACCATGGCACCTTTTAGAGTTCCGTCAACACTGCCTTCAACCTTGACAGATGCACCGGCCTTTAATGTTGCGTTCATACTGCCTTCGGCCAATAGATCAGCCCCTGCCTTTAATTGGGCATTTCCCTTGGCTTCCATTTTCAGATCACCACCGGCTTCAATGGAAATATTTCCCTCGGCTTTGAGGTTAATATCCCCCTTACCGATTAATTCCAGGGTGCCGTCATTTTTCATAATCAATGTTGAATCACCCATGACAACGGTTGCTTCATCATCAACAACGGTGATTGAATTATTATTGGGAAATACAGCGGCAAATCTACGCGTATCACTCTCTTCTGCGTCACAACTTTCAAAATACCACTCATTGGGTTTTGCCACCGGCGGTCTGTCTACATCGTTATAAACCCTGCCCGTAATAATTGGATGGTGGATATCTCCTCCTATAAACTGAACAATGACAAGATCTCCGATTCTAGGAAGTGCCACAGAACCGATCCGCTGGGTTGCAACGCTCACCTTTGGCAGTGAAATCCCTGAGTCCCGCATCATTACACTGACCTGATAATTATTTTTATCGCTGTCTGATTCGTGGGAAAACAGATCTGTTACCTCAGCTAATTCAGTTATATGCAAGCCTGAGAGTTCCTCTTTGACAATCGCCTGTATGATGCCATAGAGATCCTGACCCGTGTATGCCGGCATGGACATTATGCCTGCCCCCATAAATGAAGGGTGGTTTTAAATCCGCTGATACCATCCAGGGCATGATCAACCCCGCTGATTTCATAATAACCGTTGGTATTTTGGTCGGGCATATCTTTTAACTCGACAACCTGGCCCGGATTTGCTTCGGGTTGGCCCATAACCATAATTTTTCCTTTAATCCCACGCCGCTCAATATCCCGCTGATAGGATTTGGCTGCTGTTTGTGCAGCTTCCTTTGTTGTACACAGGGCAGTGGAAAACCTGCGTATATTTCCCTGGCCCGCTGTGGCAGATATATCCCGGGAGGATTTGACAAACCAGCTACTTGCCTGGGTACCTTCCTGACTTGCCGGAGATTCCGGAATGACCTGGATTGATGAAATTGCGGGTGTGCTTTTTCTAATCCTTGCGTCCATCAAATTAATGCCGTACTGATATGTATAATCTGCTGTAAACGCTTCACGCTTTGTAAAATTTATTTTTCCATCTTCATCTGTAAACACATCAACCCCGCATATTCTTGCAAGCAGGTGTAAATGTTCAAATAATGAAAGACTGCCTTCTGCTAAATATTTAGGAAGCTGTATTCCTGAATCAATTATTCCTGTATCTAACCCGGCCCTGTCTGCCAGAGCCTTGACAACATCACCTGCATTTTGATCAATAAAGGTTTCATCAATTCTGGTTTGTGCCAAATCTTTTTGGGAGCCATGGGCAATACCATGCACCTCATTTAAGGTGTATTCAAGGGATACAATTGTACCGGTAAAAACCGTGATTCCGCTATCTGCCCACCCCATCTCCAATGAAACCAAAGCGTCAGCGGCAATATCCAGCCCGGCATTCAAGGCCATGGCGAAACGTAACTCATCGGTACTGCCCGACAAACGGCGGTTTACTCTGACGGCGCGAATCGGACTGACACTGATTGTCTTTCCGTCAAGGGTGAGCTGGGCATATGGTTGTAATTTATTTGTCATAAACCTAAGCCCCATTGTCCGAGGTATAAAAGTCCATTGCCCTCAGCACACCGTGTGCTTCATATAAAAAGGGGATTGTAAGTAAATGATTACCTTCATATTTATCGTAAAACAATCCAGTCACATGGGTGTGAAGGTGATTGTAGGCACTGATCCCTGTATCGCCGGCTTCCATTATCTGTTCTCCCTGACTGATAAACTCGCCTAGAATATCGGCACCTGTCCAGGGCGTTGTTTTATTGGGCCGGGATAAACGAAGTGAAAATACATGTTCAATAAATCCTTTCATGCCATGGCCGTAGGAGCAGCAGGTAGCAGTCAAAACTTCATAACCTTTGGCCGCAATATAAACATCACCATCACTGTTGTAGACCGTATTCGCAGGCGGCAAAAAGGTGGTATCTTCCGAATAAGAGGTAGCTGAACCGTGATCCGCTTCTGTGATATCCGGCGCAAAAACCACACCAGGGCTGTCCTCAAACCTTTTACCGGCTATTGCCCTGTCCTGATTTTTATCAATAAAGGCAAAGGAGGTCCCTGAAGGCCGGGCCGCACTTTCTCTGGGAATCGGAGTTGACCCGTCGGGCAATGCCGGGAAAACCACATCCAAAGGAATGTCTGTGTCCGTATTTTCATATTGTTGCAATGTGCCCGTGGAAGGTGAAGAGTCGGCATAATTGCGTCGCCCGGTGTAGGGGGAATAAACTTGGTGATATTGTACCAGGTTATCCGGTACATCTGCCCCCGGCCCTATTTCCATGACATGTACAATCTCTATATAGTTCCAGTCATCTGTACAATGATCGACAATGGTATCACTGGATCTTTTAACGATACCACTGCGTGAACACATGACCGGCTCACTTTCTTTGTGGGAAAAATCATAGGCATAGGTTTGTTTACCTTCTGGAAAATGGCTCCAGATTCCCATGGGGTTTTGAACACATTGCATGTTACGGCCGCTGGTCCAGGGCAATTTATAGGTTGAATCGGCCAGTTCCGGAAACCCCATGTATTTTCTTTCCACACCGGTATCGTCAAGGCAATAGGTGCCATTTTCGGTATTCCCATTGGTAAAAAAGTAAAGCATGAGATAATTATCTACGGGCCGGCCAAACAGGCCGAACAAACCAGGAAAAATTGAAGTGGCTAATTCAGAGGCCCCCCAAAGGTCGGAAAAAAACATCCCCTTCACGCATCGCTCACGAAAGGGCAGCATGGCAAAACGAATATTATTGGTAAACCATTCACCTGCAAGCAACCGTGATGCAATACCGCCAAACAAATATTCACTGACCCAGGTTATGGCCCCGCCTCCCAGAAAGGTATACCAGAATTGTTTTGCAGGCCCTCCCCCGACAAAGCCGTAATTTTTTTTATCCGTATGGGCAAGGATACCCGGAAGCATCATACTCATCAATTCACCAAAAAAATAACAGGTACCAGCAAAACAATTGTTATTCCTGTTATTCCATGCCCTCTCCTTTTCTTCATCATTCAAGTCCGTGGCTGAAGAACGCCATTGTTCTGCTTGTTCCGGATCATTATTCAACAAGGTTACCAAGGACAAAATCGTTTCACGCAGGGCCCAGCTATACCGCCTATAGGTATAGACTTCGCCATAATCACCCAAAATATTGATTATCACATAGGGATCATTGGACCATGACCAGCGCCCTTCATGGCTTTCAAAACCGCCCAGGGTGGTAAGCACGGGCAAACCCAACCATTGTGACCACCGGGGAAAATCAATTTTTCCTGCTCCTGTTGTAAACGCTTCCGCCATATTCCACATTATATTAACGGCATTACTGGCCACATCCCCTTTTTCAATGGAAACAAGATGGGGAATACATTCAAGTGCCGGGGTGATCCAGGCCGTATGGAAAGCCAGTGCTTCCATGAATTCGCGGGACACATGTTTATAGGTGAACCCCCTCAACTCCGGATTTTCAAAAATATTGACCGATTCTGCAGTATTTTCGCTGTAAGACACATTTTTGCCTGCCACCCAGGAGGCATACCAGGCAGTAATTTCATTTCCGCCGGTACTGCTGGCGCCGCTGCCACTACCTGCGCTACTGGCTTCGGAAGAATTTTCACGAAATAAAACATCTTCTTCCGGGGTTTGTGAGGCAAACCAGCCCGGGCTCTCATTTCTGCCGGAGCCATTGGCTCCGGCCCTTGATCCTGTTAAGGTCTGCAATTGTTGAATAATGCATTGGGCAATATTGGAAAGGGGTTCTACAATTTCTTCACCTGCATCAAAAAATGTTTTGATCCGGGTTAGGGGTTCATCAATTTTATTATTTTCCCAGATATGCTCAACTGCATTGATCAGCAATTGTTTTTCAATCCCGGGGAGTTGCATTTCACCCAGCACAAAAATGCGCAAACTGTCCACCCTATAGCTAAAATCCAGCAGGGCAACGGCCTCAGCAGTAACAGCACCGTTTTCATGATCCCAGCGCAAAACATCAATTACAGTGTCAAACATATCACTGACCATGGTGTGTATGGTCTCCCCGGAAATATCCATGTCATCCACTGCCAGGTCCCAAAAATCTGCCACAAACTTTTTTATGGAATCAAGTTGCAGACCTTCTAATATGGATTGGATGATCTCAATAATCCTTGGTATTGTTTCAAGTATATTTCCATCCAAACCCGTAATGAGTGTGTTGATCTTTGTTTCCAAGGGCGAAAACAAGTTGCGGGCCTTGCCAAAAGCCAATCTGGCTTTTTCTTCACGAATAACAAGAAATTCACGCAGTTTAACAACCATTGCCGGTAATATTTTATCACCGATCTTTTTTCCCAGCTCAGGATTCTGAATAAACACCTGGGTCAGATCTGTAATATACCCGATTTCATCACCACCGATATTACCACCATCAATATTAACAGGCAGTGCTTCAAAGGCATGGGGTTTTGATAAAACAGCAGCGTAACTCATATGGGCACCGCCTGGATCATACTTTTATAAGCAATATTAACTTTATCCAGCTCAAATTCCAACTCTTCGGCCAACCCATCCATTCTTTCCAATAATATTGCTATTGGGTCACTTAAATTAAAAAGTTTTAATATGGGCTCAATTTTATCGTCAAATGCGGGCTGAACAATTTCAGATATGAGTGTGTTTGGGTTTAAAGCCATGAGTTTTACAATTATTTCGGCATAGGTATTGTCAATTTGTACCACCTCGGATTGGGGTAATACCTCCTCTACATCAATTAAATCAAGGGTATTGTCCAATAATGCCTGCAAGGATTCCTTCAATGGTTTGGGATCGATATCATCAAATTTTTGTTTGACACCATTGAAAATTTCATCCAGTTCCTGCTCAAGAAAATCCAGATTCAAATTACGGATACGGTCTACCATCCCTTCTAATATTCCCTGGATTTCACCCAGGGAACCAGGCCCCTCAATGATATCTGAAAACAGATCATCAAGGGCATCAACAAAACCTTGTAACTCATTAACAGGACCGTCAAATGAACTGAATGCCGTTGTGACACCGGATATTATCCTGCTTACAGGTTTAATGATATGGTCTTGGATACTTTGTTTCATCATATCTTTCAGGATTTGGAGTGTAAAACTATCCAATTGTAAGGCAATAAAGGAACTATC
>DAOWDR010000135.1 GCA_030638935.1 Desulfobacteraceae bacterium
AAAACCGGGTTCTGCTTGTCCATTTACAACACCGTCGGCACCCTTGCCTTTGGCCTGGCGCCTGTTTTTATTACCTGGTATGTTGCAAAATACGGCCTGGAATCAATGCCCTATACCTTGATATTGGGTCTTGTGGCATTTATTTTTTGCTTTAAATACCTGCCCATGCCGGTTTCAGAAAATCTTTCCCATCTTGGCTTTATAGGTTCCATCAAGGAAAGTCTTGGGAAAGTTTACAAACCCATTATCCTGATCTGGGTTGTTATGGTTTTACGGGCAGTCACCGGACAATCCTTTATGACCTTTATGCCCATTTTCCTGGCTGATAAAGGCCATGAACTGACCTCGGTGGGTCTGATTTACGCACTTTTTATAATGGGAGGCACACTAAGCGGTCTTCTGGCCGGTTATATGGCAGACCGCATCGGCTTTAAAAAGATTTTCTTTCTTTCCTTTATATTGATGCCCCCCACCCTGTTATTATACCTTTTCCTGCCCGGACCCTGGGTCTATTTTGGCTCCTTTCTTGCTGGATTTACCGTGCTGGCTTCTTTACCCCTGGGCGTTGTCATGGCCCAGAAGTTAGCCCCGAAATCCCGGGCCATGGTCTCCAGCCTGATGATGGGGTTTGCCTATGGATTGGGCGGAGCCATATCACCCCTTGTTGGAAAACTTGCAGATATTTATGGCCTTGAGACCATTCTTTTTTATTCAGCCTTTATCCCCCTGCTTTGCCTTATATTTATTGTCAAATTTCCCGATGTAGACCGGATATAGGATAAATAAGGGAGATGAGTCACCCACTAAAAAATAAAAAAAAACCGGATGACCCGGGAGATACCTTCAATATTCTCCTTGTACAGCCACCCATTGAAGAGTTTTATTTAACCAGCAAAAGAACCATACCATATGGGCTTGCCTCCATCTGTGCAAGTCTTGAAGCCAAAGGATATCCAACCCAAATAGTGGATGCCCTTGCCACGGACAAAACAAAAGCTATTCCCTATCCCGATGGATTTTCCCATTTAGCCCCTTACTATGGCCGGAATGATATTACCCTGTTCTCACTGTTTAACAAATTTAAACATTTTGGATACAGCTATGAGCACCTGGGCACCATGGTCAGGGCTGAAAAACCGTTTCTGGTTGGGATCTCATCCCTTTTTACCGCCTATTGTGACCAAGCTTTAGAAACGGCCCGGGTCATCAAAAAATTTTATCCCAAGGCATATATTGTAATGGGGGGTCACCACCCCACCCATTTCCCCAAAAAGATTTTAGAATGCAGGGAGGTGGATTTTGTACTCAGGGGAGAAGGTGAAATATCCCTACCGATTCTCTGTGATGCGTTAAAGATGGGAACCGATCTTAAAAGTATCCCCGGCATCGCATTTAGGAATGACAAAAAAATAATTATTAATCCTCCGGTCTGGATAAAGGATTTCAAACTTATCCCCTTGCCTGCACTGGACAAGGTAAACCAGTCCTATTACCAACGAAATAATAAAGCCGCCATCACCATGGTTTCAAGCCGGGGCTGTCCCATGCCCTGTTCCTATTGTTCCGTATCTGCCACAGCCTCCCATGGAAAATTCAGACAGCGGGATGTGAAAGATGTGCTCAAAGAGATTGAAGAACAGGTCTGCCTGGATATAGGTTTTATAGATTTTGAAGATGAAAACCTGGCCCTGGACAAAAAATGGATAATGGATCTCCTATCCGGACTTAATAAAATTTTCAAAGGAAAATTACCGGAACTGCGAGCCATGAACGGATTGTATCCCCCCTCCCTTGACAGGGAAATCATGTCTGCCATGAAAAATGCAGGATTTAAAACCTTGAACCTTTCTTTGGGCTCCTTTTCCAAAAACCAACTCCAGCGCTTTAAACGGCCCGATGTCAGAAAAGCCCATGACAGGGCCTTGGAATTTGCAAAGGAGCTTGGAATGACCTGTGTTTCCTACGTTATAGCGGCGGCACCCGGCCAATGTGCAAAATCCTCCCTAAATGACCTGTTTTGCCTGGCACAAAGAAGAACCCTGGTCGGGCTTTCTATTTTCTATCCAGCCCCGGGAAGCCTTGACTATACTCTTTGCAAAAATCGAAATCTTCTTCCAAAAAAATTTTCATTGATGCGGTCCTCGGCCCTGCCCCTGGACGACAGGACCAGCAGGCTTGAGGCCGTGACCCTATTGCGGCTGGCACGAATTCTCAATTTCAGCAAAAGCCGTAGTGATAAC
>DAOWDR010000262.1 GCA_030638935.1 Desulfobacteraceae bacterium
CAGTCGCCATCCCCATACCAATATGGCCAAGGCCGCCCTGAACATGCTCACCCATACAGCTGCCGGCGATCTGGCTAAATATGGAATTTTCATGAATGCCGTGGACACGGGCTGGGTCACGGACGAGGATCCTGCAATCCTGGCCAAACTCAAAGAGGACCGCCATGATTTTCAACCCCCTCTGGATATTGTGGACGGGGCAGCAAGGATCTGTGATCCTTTTTTTAACGGCATCCTCACGGGTAAACACTGGTGCGGCAAATTTTTAAAGGATTATTTTCCCATTGACTGGTAGGAACCCGTCCCAGGGGAATCATCTCAAATGGGAATATACCTAAGCCTTGAGGCATAACTGATGACAAGGGCAATGGAACAGGCCACCACCGGGGTAAAAAACCATGCCAGTAAAATTCGTTTCAGGGTATTGCTGTCCACGGTGTTGACCCCCTTTATAAATCCGATTCCAAGAACCCCTCCGATCACTGCCTGGGAGCTTGAAACAGGCACACCCACCAGGGTGTAGAGATGGATGGTCATGGCCAGGGCCAATGAGACCACCAATGCGGAAAAGGGATCAAGGGTCACAAGCTTTTTACCCACGGTATTCATGACAGGGCGGCTGAAGGTCAGTATGCCCAGGGCAATACTGACGCCGCCTATGAGGGCTGCCGTGGGCACATTGATCATGCCGGCGCCAACAAATACCGCCGTTACATTGGCCACGTTATTTGCTCCCAGGGCATAGGCGCCATAGCTTGCGGAGAAAATCAGGCCCGCCCTCAGAAGACGGTCGGAGTTGAACAATGTCAGGTGAAATCGGTTATAAACATGGGCCAGAATCTTATAGAGAAACACGGTGATAACGGCTGCACCCAAGGGGGTTCCCACCCAGCACAGACCAACTTTGCCCAGGCCCATAAAATTGAGCTGGTTGTTTAAGATTCCCATGCCGAGAATAGCCCCCACCACTGATTGTGAGGTTGAAACTGGCAGGGCCATCAGTGTCATGATGGTCACGGTAATGGCTGCTGAAACCGAGGAAATAACTGCCTGGTTGATGGTAAAACTGGTTAAACCCTTGAGGGTTTCAATGCCTGCCTGGCCCGAGATGACAGCACCGACAATTACAAAAAATGCCGCCAGAAGTGCTGCAGGCCAGAAACGAATCATTTTGGATGACACGGCAGTCCCAACAATATTGGAAGCATCGTTGGCACCCAGGGACCACCCGAGGAAGACCCCGCCCAGAAGAGAGAACATCATACCCGCCGTTTCAAGGTCAAAATGTTGACCAGTTTAGACACCCTGTCTGCCTGGTCAGAGATATCCCCTATGTTTATGACAAGTTCCTTGAACTGAAGTTTGAAAAAGGGATCAAGATCTGATTTAAACAGGTCTGAGATAATTCGCCGTTCAATATGATCGCAATGGCTTTCATTGGTATCAATGGTACTCATCAGCGAACGGGTACCCTCCTCATTTTTTAAGAACAATTTAACCTGCTTTGAAATTAATTGGCAGGATTCTATGCTTATACGGATAAGGTCCTGGATGTCCGGTACAAATGCTTCGGGAATGACCAGCCGCTGGTACCGGATCATAAAAAGAGCCCTTTCCAGCAAATGGGGAATCTTGTCCAGGGATATGAGAAGATTCATGATATCCCCCCTGAAATCAGGAATCAATGCCTTGCCGAACATGAGGTTGTTGACCTCGTCCATGATATCATCTGCCCTTGATTCGCACTTGTGGGTTTGCTCCATGAGAAAATCAAATTCTTCACAGCGTTTCTGTGTAACACAGGATACCAGGGCTTTGCTGAAATTTTCCTGGATCAGCCCGAAGGTTTCAAGATAATCAAAGATCAGTTCTTCAACCCGGTTGTCTTTTTTAAAAAAAAATTGAAACATATGATGCCGCCTATTGATAATGAATTCGTTTTTCCACCACCACAAACTGAATGATGGTGATGAGGGCAAGAATAAGCACCAGAATAACCGTCAATGTGGCTGCATAACTTGTATCCCAGAAACTGAAGGCATTCTCATAAATATAGTAGAGTAAAAGGGAACTGGCATTGTCCGGTCCTCCCTTGGTCATGATCACCAGATGATCCACAAGCTTAAAGGAATTAACAACGGCATTCACCGTAACAAACAAGGTGGTGGGCATGAGCAAAGGAAAGGTGACACGCCTAAAATAATACCATTTTCCTGAACCTTCCACAAGACCTGCCTCGTTAAGTTCAGGAGAAAGCTGCTGCAGGGCGGCCAGGTAAAATATCATGAAAAATCCGGATTCCTTCCAGATGACCATGACAATGAGGCAGTAAAGGGCGGTGTCTGGATTGCCCAGCCAATTATGACTGTCCCCGCCGAAAACGGAAAACACCTGGTCAAAGAGTCCGTATTCCGGCGTGTAAAAGAAAAGCCAGATATTTGCAACAGCTATCATGGGCAGAACCGTGGGGGTGAAAAAGGACATCCTCACCAGGGAGCGCCCTTTAATATTGCGATTGATCAGCAGGGCCATGCCAAGGGCAATGGCAACACTTAAGGGAACCGTGCACATGGAATAGACAAGGTTATTGGAGAGAACCTTCCAAAAGATGTCGTCATCCATGAGAAAGGCATAGTTTTCCAGGCCGATGAAGGTGGCAGGTCTGGTGACGGTTCCCATGGAGAAAAGACTGTGAAAAAGGTTGGAACCAATGGGAAAATGGGTAAATAGGCTGATCATGAAAACTGCGGGCAGCACCAGAAGCCAGCCGTTAATATGATTCCAGTATCCAGGGTGAAATCCGGGTTTCATGGGCTTACTCCCCCTGGCGATGTCATCCGTCTTCCATCACCGGCATCAAACAGATGGATGTGTTCCGGTTTCCAGATGAGTCTGAGTTTGTCTCCTGTTGAAAGGGTTGCCTTGCCCTTTACGGTAAGGGTGATGGTCTGCTCTCCCGACCTGCATACAACCAGGGTGTCGGACCCAAGATATTCAATGGCCTTAACCTGACCCTTAATTCCTGAATCCTTTGAGATTTCGATATTTTCCGGTCTGATTCCCAGAAGAAAGGAATTGCTTGATGGGGGTAGCAGGGATGAAAAATTTTTTTTGATCTCCGGGTCCGGGGTCAGGATGTTCATGGGCGGATTGCCGATAAAGCTTCCGGTAAAAGCTGTTGCAGGTCGGTTATAAAGATCCTCCGGCGTTCCGTGCTGCTCAATTTTTCCATCTTTCATCAGGATGATTTTGTCTGCAATGGTCATGGCCTCAACCTGGTCATGGGTCACGTAAATCATGGTCATCTTGAGGCGTTGCTGAAGGGTGCGGATTTCCTGGCGCATCTCCTGGCGGAGTTTTGCATCCAGATTGGAGAGGGGTTCATCCATGAGGCAGACAGATACCTGGGCCACAATTGATCTGCCCAGGGCAACCCTCTGCCGCTGGCCCCCGGACAATTGGGCAGGCCTTCTTTGCAAAAGAGATGACAGGCCCAGAAGGTCAGCCGCATTTTCCAGGCGTTTTTTCTGTTCGTTTTTGGGAACCTTGCGGGCTTTAAGGCCAAAAAGAATATTTTCCGCCACAGTCAAATGGGGAAACAGGGCATAATTCTGGAATACCATGGAGATTTTCCGTTTGACCGGGGGAAGATTGGATACATCCTTGCCCCCGATTTCAATGATTCCAGATGTCGGAGTCTCCAGTCCGGCAATGAGGCGCAGGGTGGTTGATTTGCCACAACCTGAAGGCCCGAGCAGGACGAGGATTTTTCCGTTCTCGCATTCAAAATTGATTCGGGTCAGGGCCTCGATATTGCCCCAGCTTTTACAGACATCTTTTAAAATAATGGTTGCCATTGGGTATCTTTATAGTGTTATTGGTTAAACTTATTTAATGCCAGAATGCATGAATGATTGTACAAACTGGCGCTGGAACAGGATAAAGGCAACAAGCAGGGGCGCCATGGTCATGACCGTGGCAGCCGTGATGATGGACCAGTCCACCCCGGACTCGGGTGCTCCGAAAATGGCCAGTCCCACGGTGAGAGGACGGCTTTGTACAGAACTTGTGATGACAAGGGGCCATAGAAAATTATTCCAATGGTAGCTCACCGAGACAAGTCCGTAGGCAATATAGGTTGGCTTGGCAAGGGGAACATATACTTTCCACAGGATACCAACGCTGGAAACCCCTTCCACTTGTGCGGCTTCCACCAGTTCATTGGGAATGGTTTTAAATGACTGGCGCAGAAGAAAAATCCCGAATGCACTGGCCATATACGGCAGTCCAATGGCCGTAATGGTATCTAAAAGCCCCAGGTTACTGATGGTCCGGTAATTTTCAACCAAAAGTACCTCGGGCATGATCATGAGCTGCAACAGGACCAGGGCAAACACCAGATTCTTGCCGAAAAAATTAAACCTGGCAAACCCGTATGCAGCCAGGGTACAAAGAACAAATTGTGCGGCAAGAATTAGGGTGACAAGTATAAAGGTGTTGAGCAGATACCTGGGAAAGGGTGCGTAGGACCAGGCCCTGACAAAATTTTCAGTTGTCAGGGGGGCAAACAACTCAAAGTTGGTTGAGAATTGGGCCGGATGGAAGGCGCTCCAAAAGGCAAATACAACGGGAAGAAGCCAGATGGCTCCCAGCAGCCATGCACCAAAGGTCTCAATGATTTTTCCTGTTCCGGATTCCCAGAATTTCATGGTCATTTCCTTGTTTTCCAGGGCAGGTTTCCCTGCCCTGGAAAATGATTAACGATAGCGTTTCAGGATGCGTTCCGCTTGTTTCTGGGCATCCTTCAAAGCTTTCTCAGGTGTTTTGGCATTGGTCAGTGCCGCCTGGATGGCATCGTTGAGAATCTTATATACTCTGCCGTTCTCATGGACCGACAATTCTGCCGTGGCAAACTTCAGCTGATCCCTGGCAACGGCTGCCGCTGAAAAATCTTTGACATAGGCTTTCAGCTCGTCGGTGTCATAGGCATCGGGCCTTGTGCCGAGATAACCGGTTCCAATGCTCCATTGTGCAGTCCGCACGGGCTGGGTCATCCATTTGATAAATTTGAGGGCAGCCGCTCTTTCCTCAGGTGTTGTTTTCTTGAAAATATAGAAATTCCCGCCTCCGGTGGGAGTTCCCCTCTCTTTTTTTGCCGGCAGCATGGCCACGCCAAAATCAAAGGAGGCATTCTTTTTAACGGCTGTCAGGTTTCCGGTGCTGTGCCACATGATGGCTGTCTTCTGCTCCAGAAAATCGGTTCTCAATGTTCCCCATTCAATTGTCCCCTCCGGCATTATCTTGTGTTTTTTTCCAAGATCTTTCCAGAAATCAAGGGCCTGGACAACACCGGGATTATCAAAATAGGTTTGGGTGCCGGCATCGTTCATCAAAACCTGGCTGTTTTGTTTGCTCAATGCGCCAAACATCCAATAGGGATATCCTGTGGATGGAATTTCAAGTCCCCATTGGGTTACCTTGCCGGCACTATTTTTTGTGACCAGTTTTTTCCCCATTTCCACCAGTTCTTCCCAGGTGGCAGGAGGCTTGTCAGGATCAAGGCCGGCTTTTCTAAAGGCGTCCTTGTTATAATACATGACAATTGTGGAGCGCTGGAAGGGGATGCTCCAGGTTTTGCCGCTGGTCCGGCTGTTTTCCATCAGGGCCGGGTAGAAGTTGTCAAGCCATTGTTTTTCTTCACTGGTTGTCACTATATCATCAAAGGCCAGGATGGCATCATTGTCGATGAGGGTAAATATTTCCGTTGAAAGGATCACGGAAAGGTGGGGGGGATTGCCGCCCTTGAGAGAGGTCATGGCCTTGGTCATGGTATCGGAGTAATTACCAGAATAAATGGCTTTTACAGAGATATCCGGATTTTGGGCCTCAAATTCCTGTACCAGTTTGTCCACAAGTTTTGTCAAAGGCCCGCCCA
>DAOWDR010000206.1 GCA_030638935.1 Desulfobacteraceae bacterium
TCCTTAAAAAATTCAGGATCTCTTATGGCATGGGAGGAGGTGGAATAAAGCCCTTCAATATCTGCAATATCCCCTCCCACATAATAGGGGATACCGCATCCGCCGTAAGAAATCAGATTGTCCCGGTCAATTACCGTGATGTCGGCTTCAGGATCCAGCCGTCTTAGTCGGCAGGCCACTTTAGGCCCCAGCGCCACTGCGCCTATAATAATGATACGTTTTGCCATGATATATTCTCTCGCCCCCTGGTAAAGTATGGTTTTCTGTTAAACCCGGGGTGAGGATTACCTCCTTTTAAAAATAATTTTATATGCATCTAATCATTTGTATCTTGTTGCAGCGCATAGAGTATTCCCTTTTTGACGGATTTTCAATTGCCAGTGGTAATTATTTTTGGATTTGAGATGTTTTTTTGAACTAGGAACAAGATTTTAAGGGAGAAAATTTAAATTAATCTTGAAAAAAATCAAGTTATTTAATTTTTTCAAGCAGGATCTGGTAGGCATTATTAATTTCAACAAATTTATCATGTGATCCGCCTCGGTCCGGGTGGTGCTTTCTTGCAAGCTTTCTATAAATTCTGGTCAAACTGCGTTTGTTTAAGTTTTTTAATTCTTCTTTGCTGATATGGAAGAGGGTACGGGCCTTACCGGCTGAAAAGGCTTTTGGGGGAGGGTGGTTAAAAGAACGGTGACGGAACCTGAAAGCCCTTTCCATCTCATCCAGAAGAATGGTATCTGCATATTCATTATCAAAAAACATGATCAGATACCGTATCAGATAATCATCCAAATGGGAGGTCAGGCCAAACAGATCTTTGTTGATTCTGCATATTTCCTTTAAAAAAAAGGTTTCCACCTTGTCCTGATCCATGACATGGGGCATTTGTTTGGCCATAAAACCCTGGAAAAAAGATTGGAGATCAAAAATTGTGTATACATAGGATTTGAGATTTTGGGCTCTTAATTTTTTCTCCCGGGCCATGAACCATTGTTCTATTTCATCCCGGGATTTTTTTTGCAGATTTTTGAACAGGACGGCCGGCATGTTGGACAGGGGGCCCTGGTCCATGTTGGCAAATTTTAAAAAATGACTGCGTCGTTTGTCAAAGTCGTGGGTGAGGTGCGATATGGTTTCTTTTTGCGCCTTTGTCAGTCCGGGTGACCTAGGAGAGCCGCTCCTGCTTCGGAATGCCTCAACCGCCTGCCTTATATCCTGGCGGACCCAGGGCCAGAATAGTTCTTCAAGACCGTCCGGGTCAAAATTTTTGGAGGCTTTGGATACAATGTTTTCCAAATTCGGGTCAACATACCAGGCATTGCCGCCGGGGTAATTTATCCATGCCCCGGGGCAGGGGCCCAGGTCAAAAAGATTGCGATGGATCAGTTTTTTGTCTGAATATACCGATTCCCTGAGGGTATAGGTGATTTTTTTCCGGGTTTTTATGAATGCCATATACATGGGTAGATGATACCATGGTATTTGGTTATATTTTATGGCCGGATGATTTTTTGTAGGACAGGGTTGTAATTTTTTTAAGGGAGTATTCCCTTGTTCCAAGACCTATTTTTTGTGCATAATCCAGTTGGTGTTCCCAGTCCACGGAGGGGTACAATCCCTTGAATTTGTCTTCTCCTGGATTCAGGTTTGTTTTTAAAACAGAATTTGGCAGGGCCTTCTGGCTGTTGACAAGGTCTGCACTGGCCTGGTCTATTGCAACAGGATCAGTAGATACTACCACGCCGATATCACTGACAATCGGGGATTCTGAATAGGGCAGGCAGTCGCATTTTGGGGCAATATCAGTTATGAAATTAATAAACAGGGCTTTGTTTGTTTTATTTTTCAACACCCCCATGGTGTATTCCATCATTTTTTCAAGAAAGACCGGAACCGTCTGGTTCCAATTGATATTGACGGATCCTGTGGGACACCGGACAATGCATTCAGCACAACCGATGCACAGATCTTTATTTATATAGGCTTTTTTATCTTCAAGATAAATGGCTTGTCCAGGGCAGTGGTCGGCACACTGGGCGCAACCGATACAGGTTTTGCGTTTGATTTTAGGACTTACATTGGAATGCTGCTCCAGCTTACCCCGGCGGGAGGCACACCCCATGCCCA
>DAOWDR010000359.1 GCA_030638935.1 Desulfobacteraceae bacterium
GCTAAAAAAATCGCCGCAGGTAAGGGAATTATACAAGGGGGGGACCGGTTCCAGGTGGGACCCAATGAAAACCCGCAATTTCTCTATGTCCTCATGGACCGGGTTCTGATCTATTACGCTCATATCATCAACCGGGCCCATGGCCGCCGGGACATGGCAGATTCCAATGGGAATAAAAAGGGCGGAGGTTCTAAAATGGGGATATCTGCAGGGCTTTCCACCCGCCAGCGAAATATTTGTGCCCGGTTCTTCAAGTTTGTCAGCGGCAAGACTGTTCTAAAGGGGAAAAAAGCAATTCCTGAGTTTGCCCTTTTGATGGAATCTTTGCTGGAGAATATCGCCAACCAGGAAATTTGATCCCAACCTTTTCAAAGGGAATGATATTTATGATGGAAAAAAAACTTGTGTTGGGATACAAAATTTGCATATAGTTAAGTTTGATATAGTCAAACTAGTTTTACGTTCAATCTGTTGTTTGCTCCAAGTTATTTGCCCATAGTTGTCCGCTAATAATTGTTCGCTAATCAAGGGAGTCCGATCTATATGCTGTCACACCTGTTCAACCCGATTCAAATAGGAAATATGAGGGTAAAGAACCGACTTATGATGTCTGCCATGAGTATCAACTTTGGGGTGGATGCAAATTGCCATGTAACGGATCAACTCATTGAATATTTTGTAGAGCGGGCCCGGGGGGAGGTGGGCATGATGCTGGTGGGGGGTGGCAGCGTACACCCGGGCGGCCAGGAACTGCCGGATCTTCCCCAGATGTATGATGATTCCTGTATTCCCTCCTTAAAACAAATGGTGGAGCGGGTAAAAAAATATGATACAAAATTCGGGGTCCAGCTCATGCACGAGGGCCGCCAGTCCTATCTCCCCCAAAGGTTGCACCTTCAGCCATCCCGGCTCCGGCTGTTGTCAAAGGCGAGGTCAGAGCCCTTGAGATTAAAGAAATAAAAGAATTAATCGCCTGTTTTGGCGATTCTGCCAGGCGGTGCCGGGAGTCGGGGTTTGACTTTATTGAAATCCACGGGGCCCACGGATATCTGATCAACCAATTCATGGCGCCCAACTCCAATATCAGGACCGACGAATACGGCGGGTCCTTTGAGAACAGGACCCGGTTTTTATTTGAAATCATTGAGGCCATCCAGGAAAAAGCAGGAAAAGATTTTCCCGTGGGCATTAGGATCAACGGGAACGACTATATTGAAAACGGCTGGGAGCTCAAAGACACGGTGCGCCTCGCCCCTTTGCTGGAAAAGGCAGGAGTGGTCTATCTTCATATCTCCGGCGGGGTCTATGGCTCCACCGAGCTGACCATTCCCTCCATGTACACCCCCCAGGGCTGTTTTGTCCATTTGGCTGAGGCCGTGGAAAAGGTGGTGAACATTCCGGTGATCACAGTGGGCAGGATCAAGGACCCGGAACAGGCCAACCAGATACTAAAAGAGGGAAAAGCCGATATGGTTTCCATGGGGCGCTCCTTTCTGGCCGATCCCCATTACGCCAGGAAGGCCAGGGAGGGCAATTTGTCCCAGATCCGCCCCTGTGTGGGGTGCTGCCTTGGCTGCATCCATGCCGTCCTGGCAAAGGAACCCGGCTCCTGTGTGGTCAATCCCGATGTGGGACGGGAATATAAAATCAAGGAAGAAACAGGTCCGAAAACACATTTAAAGATATTGGTGGTCGGGGCAGGTCCTGCCGGCATGGCCGCAGCCAGAATGTTTGCCCTTAGCGGGCATGATACCCTGATCTGCGAAAAAGGCTTGGCCTGGGGCGGTCTTCTGGCCCTGGCAGCCATTGCCCCGGGACGGGGGGAACTGAATGATATTTTAAATTTTTTCAACCGGGAAATGGATCGTCTTGGGATTGAGATCCGGTATGATACCCCCTTGTCCATTGATCTTCTGGATGAAATCAAGCCGGACAAGGTGATCCTTGCCACGGGTTCCATGCCTGATATGCCTGTGATCAAAGGATTGTTCCAGACGGATATGGGGTTGATCACCAATGTAGACCTGCTCAGGGGAAAGGAAAAACCAGGGGACAAAATAATTGTTCTGGGCGGTGGTATGGCCGGTTTGATTACAGCGGATTTTTTGGCAGACCAGGGAAAACAGGTGGTTGTGTTGAACAGGAAAAAGAGTTTTGCAGAAGAGATGTCCAGCAATGACCGGTACTATTTAAGGGAACGCCTCAAAAAAGGAAAGGTTTCTTTGTACAAGAATGTGGCGGTCCAGGCCTTTACAGATGACGGGGCCGTGTTTAAGTCCAACGGGGAGACCGTCACCCTGGAAGGGTTTGATACGGTGGTTATTTCTGAAAAGCAGCAACCCATCCGGGATGCAAAAAAACTGGAAAAGAATACCAATGCCAAATTTTATTTTATTGGGGACGCCAAATCCCCCCGGCATTTGATGTATTGTATCAGTGAGGCCGAAGAGATCGCCAGATCCGCATAAAAACAGAGGTATGAACCATGGGGGTGTTGTGATAGACCCAAGCCAAAGACGGGAAGTCCTTGAGTCTCATAGCCGGGAATCAATAGATTCCGGGTCCTTTTTTAGCAGACGCAGGTCACCTGTGCGAATCATATCCCTTGCCAATTTGCCATATAGTTTTATCTTGCCAAGCCGGTCTTTTTTCCCGGCCAGAAGAATTTCATAAAGAGCCTGGCGTGTTTCCGGCGGCTGGGTTTCCAATGGTCTTGGAGTCAGGGTGACGGCATTGGCAGGGCAGGTGGGAACACATAATCCACATCCAATGCATCGGTTTTTGTCCACGGCAGCTATCTGGCCCGCCTTTGTTTTGTTTCCGGA
>DAOWDR010000492.1 GCA_030638935.1 Desulfobacteraceae bacterium
CGGGCATGACGGCCCCTTGTTTAAGATTAAAGGGTGCCGAGGCAATAACCTTTTGGGCACCCGCCTCAAGATGTCCCCGGATGGAGCCTTTGGGATCATCTGCCGGGAGATTGGGATCCAGGAATTGGCCCGTGGTGTCCACGACAATATTGACCCCGTGATCTGCCCATTCAATATCCTTGGGATTTCTGTGATTTTTTAGAATCTTTACCCCGATGCCGTTCACCTCCAGGGTGGAAGCTTTGGTATTAACATCGGTTATAACCGGTTCTCCCTGATATCCGTTCAGATAGGCTTCCACCCGGCCATAGGTGGAATCCCGCTCAATATAGTGGAGAATATCATCCATTGAGGTGCCCACTTCCCTGCCCACATTGATAACTATTTCGTTAAAATATTTCCTGCCGGCATGGTGCCACAGGGATAACTTGCCTATTCTCCCCAGTCCGTTAATGCCCAGAACCATTGATTCATTTGTATTCATATCTTTCTCCCATCCCTTTAAATTAAATTTACTTTCATTTCACCTTGATACACAGATCCCTTGTATCCGTTAATGCTTATATAATCACCCACCTTCATTTTCACGCCCTTAAGCCGGCACTCCTTATCCTGTTCATTGCACACCAGGTTTTCACACCCCACCACACAGGTCTTTCTCAGGTTGTATGCCACCACGGCAGCATGGGAGGTCAATCCCCCCTTGGCAGTTAATATCCCGTCTGCAGCATCAATCTCCAGAATATCATCGGGCACGGTGTCGTTTCTGACAAGAATCAAATTTGCATCCGGGTCCTGGCGGCGAAAACCGTCTATTTCCTCCAGGGTGAAAACGATCCTGCCGCTCATGGCACCGCCTGAAACACCAATGCCCTGACCCAGATAGACTGCCGCAAGTTCTGTGTCATCGGCCTCAAACCCGGCCATTTTTTTTCTGTCCCGCAGGGAAAGGTCCCTGGCCTGGAGGATGAATAAATCCTTTTTCTCCGGCCCCTCAAAGGTGAACTCAATCTCCTGGGGGTTCCATCCGCCCTCATAGATCAACTGCTGGACAATGGTTAGAAGCTGGTTGTAAATTTCGGGAAACTTGGTTTCCAGACATATTTTTGAATCCCTGTCCTCAAGATCCTTCTGAATTTCCGATATGGGAAGGGTTTTTACCAGACCCGAGACCACGTCTTCGCCCTGGTTGCCAATGGTAAAATCTCCCCATAACCGGATGGCATCCCCGGGCAATTTGGGGCTGTGGCTGAAAACCACGCCTGACCCGGACTGCCGGGAGCGGTTGCCAAAAACCATGGCCTGGACTGTCACGGCCGTACCCCAGTCATCAGAAATGCCCATGATCTGCCGATAGTCCTTTGCCCGTTTGGAAGTCCAGGAGGAAAAAACCTTGTGGATGGCCAAAAAAAGCTGCTCCATGGGGGACTCCACCAGGTCCACCCCGAAATCCATGAGCAATTGCTTATAGGCCAGGGCTACCTCTTTCATCTGCTCCCCGGTAAAATACCGTTTAAAAGAAATTTTGTGCTTTTCCTTGAAACCGCTGATCACCTGGTCAAAGGCATCCCTCTGGATATCAAAAGTCATGCCGTAGGCCTGGAGAAACCTGCGGTAGGAATCCCACGCAAACCAGGGGTTATCTGTTTTTTCGGCAATGCTGGCAGCGATCTTTTCATTAATCCCCACATTTAAAAACGAATCCAGCATCCCGGGCTGGGAAATGGAAGATCCGCTCCGGACGGAAAGAAGCAGGGGATTTGCCGGGTCCCCAAATGAGGCATGACTTTTTTCTTCCAGGCGGGCCAGCATGGAGGTCACATGTTGCTTAAAATTCACCGAAGCCGGCGGATATTTATTAATCAAATCCAGACACTTGAAAACCTCGGTGGTAATGATAAACCCCTTGGGAACTTCAACACCCAAATGTTTAAGCTTGATCAGGTTCCACCCCTTATTGCCCAGATAAATGATATTATTAGAGATGGGGTCTTCATCATCAATATTGGTAACAGAACATTTGGGATCATAATTGAGCAGGGCGGAAAGCTCATCCTGGGAAAGTTTTTCAGACTGCCGGAACAAGGTATGCAGGATACGGTTTAAAAAAACATCTAATTGCTGCAGACCCAGGGAAGTGGCAATCCTATCCCTGAAAAAAATATCCGCCACCCTCTGGTCAAGCTTTTCAACCATCTTGGCGTCCAGATCCGTGCCATTGCCTGCATAGGCCCCGGGTAAATATTTAATAAGAATCTGCTCTTTTCCTATTCTGGATTCCATGTGGACCAGGTTTCCGGAATGGATGGTGTTAAAATGATCACTGACGGCATCGGCAACCGCCCGTATAAATCCTTTGAAAATATCCAGGTACTGGGTAAAAGAACAGGTGGTAATATTCACGCTATACTTTAAGAATTCAAGCTGGGTGTCCAGTTTATTGGCTACAATACCGTCCAGGCTCAAGGCTTTGCGAAACAGCATCAAAATACTGAAAATTCTGACAAAGGTGGGTTTGGTAATCAACCGCAGATCAATCCCATTGATCAGGTCTTCAAACAATACATTGACAATGCTCTCGATGCGCAGGGTAAGCCCCAGGGCATCAAACTTTGCCTCATTGTAACTTCCGTACATGGAGGGAATATCCACGGCAAAATGCCGTTTGTGATAAATGGCCTCATTGACCTCAAAGTTCTTGTCCGAAAGGATGATCTCCTTGAGCTGGAGCATATAGTTCAACAAAAACTCAATCTTGGTTTCCAGGTCTCCCTCTTCAAGGGCTTTAATAAGGCGTTGGGGATCTGGCAGGTTTTCTGCCCTGAAAGACGCCAGATAGTCTTTCAATTCCAAATTGCTTATCCCGTATTTTTCGTTGAGCAACCTGTAAAACCGGAACATTAGCTTGACCCGGGACCGGTCCAGTTCCTGGACACCCTCAACCTCGTTGACCATTTGGTCCAGGGCCTCCTGCTTATACATGAGATAATCTTCCGGCTGAACCAGTTTTTTGGATTCAAGAAACAAAAGAATTTTGCCCGGCCCGTCAACAAAACGCCCGGTCGGGCTGATATCCTCATAAATAGAGGGAGGGACAAAGGGCGCAAGGGGAGTTTTATCCCGGGTTTTCCAGAAGACCATGACCTGCTGAATAAATTCCACAATCCGGCTGGAGCTTTCCACGTGGCATTGCTTTCTTAGAAAATGAACCAACCGGTCCCGTCTATGACATGCCTCATCCAGTTGGGTGGAGATATCCCTTAGCTCGCCTTCGGCACCGATTTCATTAAAAAAGGCCGGCAAAAGCCTTGCCAATTGCTTAAGCAGGTTAAAAACCGGCCCTATATCCGAATTTAAAAATTTGGTGATATCCCGGGGAAACAGGTCAGTGTCCCTGATGAAAACCCCGCCGATTGACAGGGAAATGATCAGGGCAGACAACAGGCGTTTGGATTTTTTGGGCTCTTGGCCAATAAGGCTTAAGAAAACCCGGATATTTTTCACATGGGCATTATTTCCCTGGATCTGCCAGTCTTCGCCTGTGCCCCGGATCATGGGAAACTGGAATCCGTGGTCCACGGCCCTGTCAATAAAATGGTTGATCAATTCAATTTCATCGGTTTTATATACAGCATCGCCGATCTTGTGGATACACTCCAGCACTGTGCCCGGATACCGGCCCTTATGCTCCTTGAGCAGGGAAAAGGTCTGGTCCACAATCCTGATATCCTTTTTAAACCCCCTGTCCCCTATCAAATGGATCAGGGTCCTGTGGATGTCCCCCAGTGCCTCCCTATGGATTCTGGCAAGCCCGGGCACATGGATAATATAAAAGAGAAAGGTGAGCTTAAAATACTTGCCATAGGTCTTGCCCTGGGAGTGCTCCAGAATCTGACGGGGAACCTCTTTGAATTTTTTTACAAAATCCCTGTACCCTGTCATTTGGATGAGCAGGGCTGTTGTTTCACAGGATCCCATGTCATGGGTGAGGACAAGCTCACTAAGTCGGTCCTGCCAGGTGGTCAGCTGCGAATGGGAAATTGCTGAAAGGCTTTGGATAATATCATCATTGAGTCTCCATTCCTCAATGTTTTCACGCATCCACTCAACCGGGTCGTCCTGGGCCAGCCAATAGGTGAATGAGGCATTATAAAACTTGACCAAAAGTCGATTCAGGGACTCAAAAACATCCCCGTCAGCACCTGGGTTTTTATTTACTCCCAAATTTTCCAGAAGCACCTGGGCCAGCCTGTCCGGTTGATAATAGGAGCAGACAAAAAAATGAAAATCCTTGTCTTCATAGGAATGGATCCTTTTGACTTCTTTTTCCATCACAGGAAAAAAACGGGCAACCTCGGTTCCGGATTCCTTGGCAATGTGGTGGAGCAACAACATCAAATTATCCACGGCAGCCGATCTGACATCCTGTTCCGGCAGGGATTCAAAGGCGGTGATAAAAATATCGGCAAAGAGTTCCAGGGCCTTTCTGCCCTCTGGATGGGGTTTGTAAAGATAAAAATAATGAAGGGTAAAGTGCCGGGCCTCACTGACAATAAACCCCCAGTTCCGGTAGGGGTGGGATAATTCTTTTAAAAAAATTTCCAGCCGGTTTAAAATTCCCACATACCCGTCAAAAATATCCAGGAGTACTTGGTATTTTTCATCAATGGTGACATCGGCTCTGGTACCGGAAAGATTTACTTCAAGGGCTTTTGATTTCACAACCATCCTTTTTTTGTTCGCAGAACATGAAAAGTTATCATTTAAAAGCAGTGTATCATTTTTTCCTTTTTTTTCAACGGACTTTATGGATATTTAAGGAAGGATATTACGTGTATTTCTTTTTAGTTTTATGCTATCGTGACCGGCAAGATTTTGTTGCCAAATGAATAAGCCAAAGATCTGGAGCCGGGCAGGTTGTTGCCCCTCCCTTATACATAAAAATGATGAGGATGATTAAATGGTGTCTAAACTGGCCGACCTGAACATACGTCCCAAATTAATTATCTTATTTGTCCTGACCGGAATTATCCCCCTTTTAATCGCCGGATATTACGGCAGTATACTTGCCACCAACGCATTGATGGAAAAATCTTTCAACCAGCTGGCAGCCGTTCAGACCATCCGGACCGGCCAACTGGAATCGGTTTTCAACCAAAGATCCACTGAACTAAGAATGCTGGCCCAAAGCGACCAAATTCTTGAATTCAGTCAAAAGCTTATTAAATACCATTTTCAGGAAACCTTTTCCCCTGATTTTGATACCTGGGAATACCATGATCTTGTAAGAAAAAATGGAGATATCCTGAAACGGTTTGTTACCTCCTATGGATGCCAGGATCTCAAAATCATTGATGCAAAACGCGGCCATATCCTGTTTTCCAATGAGAGCACTGCGCCCTTGAATGAGGGCCTTACCCAGGCGAATTATGCGGGGACCGGCCTTGCCATGGCTTGGGAAACAATTGTTAAAACAGAGGAAGGGGTTATCATTGATTTTGAGCCCTATGAACCGGCCGAGGGACTGGAAACCGCCTTTTTCGGCCAACCGGTAAAAGACCGGAACGGCAAATTAGTGGCCGCAGTTATCATCCAGGTCACCCCCTCCTTTATCAGTGACATCATGGAATCCCGAGAAGGCATGGGCCGGACAGGGGAATCCTATCTCCTCAGTTGGGAGGCTTCGAAAAACCGGTTTGAGCTCAGAAGCAGCCTTCAGACCATGGGAGACGGCAAATATGTGATCGGGTTTGCCCTGGGCCGAAACCTTGCCTATTGGGAAAATGCTGTAAAAAAAGGGTATGAGGGGGGCAGGGATATTTATACGGATAGTGCGGGAAAAGCCGTGCTGGCCGCCTATAATAAACTGGATATTGCCGGAATGAACTGGTTTTTAATTTCCAAGATTGACCAGTATGAAGTGGAAGCGCCTGTCCGGAATATCCTGTCCAAAATCCTGGGCATTTCCATTATTTTGGTGACCCTCATCGGTATAGGAGTCTTTTTTCTGTCCAGAAGCATCACCCGCCCCATTATAGAGGATGTAAAGTTTGCCCAGGCCATAGCTGCGGGAGAGCTGGACAAAACCCTTAAACTGAACCAGCGAGATGAACTGGGAAAACTGGCATGGGCATTGAACCGCATGGCCAGAACCCTCCATGACCAGGACTGGCTTAAAACAGGGAAGGAAGGCCTGGATGATGCCATGCGGGGGGAAATGAGCGAAAAACAATTGGGCCGGCAATTTATTTCCTTTATCACAAAACACTTGGGAGCCCAGCTTGGTGCCCTGTACCGCCATGATGAAGGCTGTTTAAAGCTCTATGCCAGTCATGCCTTTACAGACCGCAAAGGCAATTTTAATACCATTAAAATAGGAGAGGGGATGGTAGGCCAGGCCGCCCTGGAACAGGAAATCATCATCTTCAACGATGTTGTGGAGGATGCCCCCATGATTCATTACGGGGCCGGCCAAAAGAAGGCCAACTCCTATATCATTGTTCCCCTGACCTTTGAAGATGAACTAATAAGCGTTCTTTTACTGGGATCTCTCACCCCTTTTAATGACCTTCAAAAACAATTCCTTGAGCAAAACATTAAAAATACCAGCATTTTAATGAACACGACAAAATCCCGTAGAATCATAAAACGACTCTTTGAACAGGCACAACAAAACCAGCAGGAGTTGCTGACCAAGAACCAAACACTTGAAGAACAAACCCAGGCCTTACAGGAGTCTGAAGCAGAACTTAAGTCACAGCAGGAGGAACTGAGGGTCACAAATGAGGAACTGGAGGAACAGGCCCGGGCTCTCAAGGAATCTGAAACAGAACTCCAGGCACAGCAGGAAGAACTTCGGGTGACAAATGAAGAACTTGAAGAACAGACCCAGAACCTTGCAGAGCAAAAAGAGGCCATCGAGAAAAAAAATGTAGCATTGGTCGATGCCCAGGAAGATATCCAGACCAAGGCTGCGGAGCTTGAAATTGCCAGCAAGTATAAATCTGAATTTTTAGCAAACATGTCCCACGAACTTCGAACCCCCTTGAACAGCATCCTGATACTGTCCCAGCTTTTGGCCGGAAACAAAAACCAAAACCTGAACAAAAAACAGATAGAATCGGCCGGCGCCATCCATTCCAGTGGTGAAGACCTGCTCACCCTGATCAATGAAATTTTGGACCTGTCAAAGGTGGAGGCAGGAAAGATAGAACTAGTACCCGAAGATGTGGAAATTGTGCATATCGTGGATGATTTAAAGAGAATGTTCGCAAACCTTGCCCGGGAAAAGGGGATTAGTTTTAATATCAATACCGCACCTGGAATGTTCCATACCATTTACACGGATCCATTAAGGTTGCAGCAAATATTGAGGAATCTTCTGACCAACGCCTTCAAATTCACCAAACAGGGCCAGGTGACCCTTACCATTGCACGCCCATCAAAGGAGATTTTATCGGGCCAAGACTTATCCCCTGAAACTGCGGTTGCCCTTGCCGTCAAAGATGAAGGAATCGGGATACCCAAGGAACAGCAGGCGGTTATTTTTGAAGCCTTTCAACAGGCAGACGGCAGCACCAGCAGAAAATATGGAGGTACAGGTCTAGGCCTTTCCATCTCAAGGGAGTTGGCAAAATTGCTGGGAGGATTTATCCACCTTGAAAGTGAAGAAGCCAAAGGCAGCACCTTTACAATTGTGATCCCGGAACACCACTCCAAAGAAACAGGGTCCCAAGGGTCCGGGCCCATGGACACCACCCCAGGAAAGGCCCTGGCCGATGAAAACAGGATCAGCACTGTCCCTGAAAAACAGATCCAACCCCGGACGCAAGGGCCGGACCCAGCGGTCCAAAGCTCCTCTGTCCGGGATGACAGAAAAATATTGTCCCCGGGAGACAAAAGCCTGTTGATAATTGAGGATGATCCCATTTCAGCCAAAATCATGCGGGATTTTGCCAGGGAACGGGGATTTAGATGCATCATTGCCGAGGACGGCGAATCAGGGCTCCATTTTGCCGATTACCATAAACCCAGCGCCATCATGCTGGACATAGGCCTGCCCGGCATCGACGGGTGGACTGTATTGGAACGGCTTAAAAACAACTCAGACCTGCGCCATATTCCCGTCCATTTCATGTCGGCGGCGGACAGTTCACTGGACGCCATGCGCATGGGGGCTATTGGGTTTCTGACCAAACCCGTGACCATGGAAAAGGTTGAAGAAACTTTTTGTAAAATTGAAAATATTATCACCCGGCCGGTGAGAAAACTGCTGGTGGTGGAGGATGATTCACTCCAGCGCCAGAGCATAAAGGAGCTGATTGGCAATGGGGATGTTGAAACCGTCATGGTTTCAACGGGTGTCCAGGCCTATGAAGCCCTTACCAGTCAACTATTTGACTGCATGATCCTGGATCTTGGCCTGGAAGATATGTCCGGGTTTGATCTCTTAAAAAAAATCCGTGACCACAAGACCTGCTCCAAGATTCCGGTCATTGTCTATACGGGCAGGGATTTGACCCTGGACGAAGACAAAAAGCTAAGAAAATACACTGAAAGTATTATCATCAAAGGGGTCAAATCACCGGAACGCCTGCTGGAGGAGTCTGCCCTTTTCCTCCACCGGGTGGAAGCCGACCTTCCCCGGGAAAAACAAAAAATTCTCAAGATGGTCCATGACAAGGAAGCTGTGTTGAGCAAAAAAACCGTCCTTCTGGTGGATGACGACATGAGAAATGTTTTTGCCCTCTCCTCTGTGCTGGAAGAAAAAAAGATGAATGTTATCATCGCAAGGGACGGCATAGAAGGGGTTAAAAAGGCCAACGAACACAAAGAGATAGATATTGTGCTCATGGATATCATGATGCCCAAGATGGACGGATATGAGGCCATCCGGGAAATCCGGAAAACCAAGAAAAAACTGCCCATCATCGCCCTCACTGCCAAGGCCATGAAAGGGGATAGAAATAAATGTATTGAAGCCGGAGCCAACGATTACCTTGCTAAACCCGTGGACCCGGACAAACTGATTTCCATGCTAAGGGTCTGGTTATACTCATGAACCCTGATTCCAAAAATAAAAGCAAAAAAGAAATGGAAAATGAAAGGTTGGAAATCCAGATGCTGCTGGAAGCCATCCATCAAAAATACGGGTATAATTTCAAGGACTATGCCAATGCCCACACCAAGCGAAGGCTTGCGCACCGGCTGAACATAAGTAATATGAAAAATTATGCCCAGATGATGCACAGGATCATTTACGACGAAGATTTTTTTAATATCCTGCTCCTGGATTTGTCCATTAATGTCACGGAAATGTTCAGGGACCCCAAGGTTTATCAAAAAATCAGGCAGGATCTTATTCCTCTTTTAAAAACCTATTCATTCATAAAAGTATGGCATGCAGGCTGCTCCGCAGGACAGGAAGTCTATTCCATGTCCATCCTCTTAGAAGAGGAAGGCATGAAGCACAGGTCACAAATATATGCCACGGATTTTAACGAAATCATCCTTAAAAAAGCCAAGGACGGTATTTATCCCCTTGAGGTGATGAAGACCTATACGAGCAATTATCAGCAATCCGGCGGAAAAAAAGATTTCTCCGATTATTATACGGCAGATTATGACAATGTCATCCTAAGGCAATCCCTAAAGGAAAAAGTATTATTTTCATCTCACAATCTGGTCACCGACGGGGTGTTTGGGGAAATGAACCTGATCTTCTGTAGAAACGTATTGATTTATTTTAACCGGCAATTGCAAAACCGGGTATTAAAACTCTTTTACGACAGCCTTTGCCCTGGCGGCTATCTCTGTCTGGGGTCCAAGGAAAGCCTTAAATTCACGGACGTGGAAGACAAATTTGAGCCCATTGCTGGCCGGGAAAAAATTTACAAAAAAAAACGACTGTCCTGAAATGAAAAAAAATGAAAAAAAATATAAAGCCATTGTAATGGGCGTATCCGCAGGAGGACTTGCTGCCCTCACAGCCATACTGCCCAGGTTTTCAGGGAATCTGGGCCTGCCAATCCTCATTGTCCAGCATTTAAGCCCGGGATCCGATGATTTTCTGGCAACCCATTTTGATAAATTATGTTCTCTTGGGGTAAAAGAAGCCGAAGACAAGGAAACCATTATAAAAAATACCATCTATTTTGCCCCGGCCAATTACCACCTGATGGTGGAGCAGGATAAAACCATAGCCCTGTCCACTTTGGAGGCGGTGCAATATTCAAGGCCGGCCATTGATGTATTATTTGAAACAGCAGCAGAGGCCTATCTGGAGCAACTTATCTGCATCATTCTCACCGGGGCCAATTGTGACGGGACCAATGGTATTTTGCGGATCAGGCAGCTCAAGGGCCTTGTGATTGCCCAATCTCCGGAATCTGCAGAGGTGGATGTCATGCCTTTGTCTGCAATAAACAAGGCCGGTGTGGATAAAATCCTTGATTTGAAAGAAATTGCACCGTATATCAATCAGATAATAACCAAGGAAATTAAATGAGAAAAATATCTATCCTGATTGTTGATGACCGCCCGGAGAACCTTCTCTCCCTTGAACAGGTGCTGGAATCGCCGGCATTGAATATTGTTCGGGCAAACTCTGGGCATGAGGCTCTTGAAAAAACCCTTGACCACGAGTTTGCCCTGATTCTTCTGGATGTTCAGATGCCGGTAATGGATGGATATGAAACAGCCACCCTGCTCAGGGGAAACAAAAAAACCAAAAACATTCCCATTATCTTTGTAACCGCCGCCAACAAAGAACGATCCCAGGTCTTTCTGGGATATGGCTCCGGTGCAGTGGATTATCTGTTCAAACCCCTGGAACCCGATGTATTAACAAGCAAGGTAAAAATATTTCTCGAACTCTACCGCCAGCGCAGGTTGCTGGAAGAAAAAACCCGGGAACTGGATGCCAAGGTAATGGAATTGGAAACCCTGCAATCCAAGCTTGAAAAATCTAATGAAAAACTGCGCAAGCTATCTTCCCTGGACGGCCTCACCGACCTGCCCAACAGACGATTTTTCGATGAGACCTTGACCCGGGAATGGCAGAGAGGAACCCGGAGCCAAAAGCCCTTGTCCCTGATCCTTGCTGATATTGATCATTTTAAGGCCTTTAACGATGCCTACGGCCATGTCGTTGGGGATGACTGCCTCAAAAACGTTGCCAACGGCCTTGGCAAAAGCATTCTCAGGGATGTGGATACAATAGCCCGATACGGGGGGGAGGAATTTGCCGCCATCCTGCCGGAAACCGATGAAGCTGGTGGGATATTAATTATCCAGCGAATGCTTGAAAGTATAAAAGACCTGGAAATTACCCACATTGCCTCTCCCACGGCCGACCATGTCACGGTCAGTTTCGGCCTGAGCACCATGGTTCCCCGTACAGACATCCAACCCACCCAGCTCATTGAATCCGCAGACAAGGCCTTGTACCTTGCCAAAAATTCCGGCAGAAACACCTACACCATCAGTTGATTTTTCTGATTTCTTTTTTTGGGAATCAGGGTTGATATCAGTTCTTTATTGATTAATATTTTCGTTTTTTATATGATAAGCGAATTCATTTTGCTTTAACGCAATTTTCTTATAAAATGAAATCTATACCAAGGAGCGAACAGATTATGAGTGATGCATCCCAAACTATTTTCTATAGTGGCGGCCACAGAGGGGCGGAAGCAGAGTTTGGCAAGCTGGCGGAAAAACATGGTATGAAGGAAATTAATTATTCCTTTGAGGGCCACAATCTGGAACGAAATGTTGGGGTCAAAATACTCAACGATGAAGAGCTGAAAAAAGGGGATATCAGTATGGATATCGTTTCTGCCCGCATGGGCAGATCCTTTTCCAGGGTCAATAAGATCCGGAAGGTTCTCCAATCCATTTTTCACATGATCAACAACGGGTACCAGATTTTTGTCATCGGCTGGATCCTCCCGGACAAAACCGTCAAAGGCGGAACCGGTTGGGGGGTAGAGCTGGGAAAACTATTTAACCGCCCCATCTTTGTCTATGAGCAGGATCGAAAGGAATGGTTTTCCTGGATCGACAATTCCTGGCAAAAGGTTACTCCGGTAATCTCCCACAAAACCTTTGCCGGTACAGGCACCCGGAACCTGACCGAGGATGCCAAAAAAGCCATGGAAGACCTGTTTGAAAGATCTTTCAAATAAGCCCCATTTATAGGGTACTCCGGGCTTGCCTGCATCTCTCCTTCGGCAGCCCGGGTGGTATCCTATACCAATCAATTCATTCCAGTTTTAAATCGACTGCTCGTTTAACCAGGATTCAAAATCAAGGGCAATCAACATAGGGGCAGGCGGTTCCTTTTTTTGGGACAGGGGCTTTACTTCATCCTTTTTGTCGGCTTTGTCAGCTTCAAAACTTCTTCCTTTGAGAAGCGCTTTTATTTCACCCATCTCATTTAGGAGCAGGGAAATTTTATCTTCAATAGAAGACATTCTTTCTTGAAGATCGGCCTGGTTATCACTGCCTGAAACCATGGTTTGGTCTTTGTCAGGTGTCTGTCCGGCAAGCCCTCTTGGCCCAGTAGGGTGGGCTGCTTGTTTTTGAGGAGAAAGAAACTCCAGGCACTTATCCCAGAACAATTCCATGGGCATGTCTGCCTTGCCCAGGGGGTCTTTCACAAGTTTCAGGGCAATGGAGCGGATACACCGGGAGGCATCGGTGTCTGGAAAAAGCATGAAAAAGGGAACCTGGGAGACCACGGCAATGGGGACATTATGATCCTGGGCCACAATTCCCAGGGGAGAAATCTTTACGGGTAGAAACTTGTGGACGGTTTCCTTGAGTCTGGCATAGGCACTTTTAGCAGCAATAGCTGTTTTCACATGATTGATCACCACCTTTACCCGGGGAAGCCTCTTGTTTTTTGACAAAACCTTTAACAGAGAATAGGC
>DAOWDR010000272.1 GCA_030638935.1 Desulfobacteraceae bacterium
CGTGTTGATATTTTTTCTTTTAAAAAGAAGTTGTCAGCTTCTTTAACAACAGCCTTTGCACCTGGGTCTCCATGGGTTTTATCCATGGTAAAGATAATTGGAATATCAGATTTCAGCCTAAGATCCGACAAAAGATCAAACTCTGTTCCGTCGGAGAGCAGATGATCAATGAAAATGATATCCAGATCCCTGGCTGAAATGATTTCTTTTGCCTGATCAATGGTCTGGGCCTGTAGCAAATTATAGTTGAGGGCACCTTTTATATAATGTCGGAAAATATCAAACTCGTCTTTGAACCCGGTCACATAGAGAATATTACAGGGCCGTTCTTCACCGGCATCATCTGTCAGGCAGGTGAGTCGCCTGGGGGCTTTGTTTGCAAGGGCGGATAATCGTTTTGTGATTCCGGCAATCCTGTTTACGGCATTCCGGATATGGCTCACCCCCTGGCCTATGTGGGGAGGGAGGTCCCGGGCTTTCGTAAGTTGGTAGATACCTGCATGGATATCTTTTAGGGGTGACTGTATCTGGCCGGCAAAGGCAGATGAAAAATTTGTCGTCTCTTTTCTCAGGTCCTGTTCTTTAAGAGAACTTCTCTGGAGCTCCATTATTTTCCCATAGGCATGATCCAGCTCGCCAATACTTTGGGCCACAGCGATTTTGTTTTGGTAAAGTTCAAAAAAAATTTTGATTTTAGCCGTTAAAATAACAGGATCAAGGGGCTTGGAAAGAAAATCCATTGACAATGAAGGAAAGGATTCCAAGAGCTCCAAAGGCGTTGTGGAGTTGGTGATGAACACCAGGGGCATCGCCTCTGAATTTCCAAGGTTTGAGAGTCTTTCGGCTATCTTCAAGGGGTTTATTCCTGGAAGATCGTCTTCCATGAATACCAAGGCAAAGCTAGTGGTCACCATCAATTCAATGGCAGTGGTATAAGAATCAGCCCGGATTATTTTAAGCCCGGGAAAATCGGAAACCGACTTTGAGATGGCGTGGGCAGAAGCGTCAGACCCAATAACAAGTAGTTGGCCTTTGTTCATCTTCATTGTTTTTCCCCTTTTTGTAGAATTGATGAAATTGATTCTAAAGTATTCTTTATCAGAATCCAGCTTTTAAATTAAGGGGAAATCATGTAATAATCTGTATTGGCAACAAATTAGAATTTCTAGCACAGGCAGATATAAATGACTTTTATTGCTGATCTTCACATCCATTCCAAATACTCCCGGGCAACGGCAAAAAATCTTGACCTGGAAAATCTTTACCATACAGCACAGATCAAAGGGCTTTCCGTGGTCGGCACCGGGGATTTTACCTTTCCTGCTTGGATAAATGAAATTGAATCAAAGCTGGAAGAAACCGAACCCGGGCTTTTTTCCCTGAAGAGAGAGATTGCAGACAAGATCGATCAAACCGTGCCAGAATCATGCCGAAATCCTGTCAGGTTTATTCTGCAAACAGAAATCAGCAATATTTATAAAAAAGATGGACGGGTTCGGAAAAATCATAACCTGGTTTATTTTCCGGATCTTTTGGCAGTTAAAAAATTTAATGCAAGACTTGATGCCCTGGGTAATATCAAATCAGACGGACGGCCAATATTAGGCCTGGATGCAAAAGCACTTTTGGAAATTATGCTGGAAACCCAGGAAAAAGGATTTTTTGTCCCGGCCCATATCTGGACTCCATGGTTTTCAATGTTTGGGTCCAAATCAGGGTTTGATACTATTGAGGAATGTTTTGGGGATTTAAAAGATCATATTTTTGCCGTGGAAACCGGGCTTTCATCTGATCCCCCCATGAACTGGAGGGTATCTGATTTGGATCATGTCAGCCTGATTTCCAATTCAGATGCCCATTCTCCAGGCTACCTGGGCCGGAATGCCTCTGTATTTAATACAAATTTGGATTATTTTTCCATGCGAAAAGCCCTTGAAAACAGGGATAGTACAGCTTTTAATGGCACTCTGGACATGTTTCCCCACCAGGGGAAATATCATTATGACGGCCATAGAAAATGCAGTGTCAGCCTGAATCCTGTGGCCACTGCAGAACTTGGAGGCATCTGTCCGGAATGCAAAAAGCCTTTGACCCTGGGAGTGCTTTACCGGGTTCAGGAGCTTGCCGACCGAAGTGAGGGGTTTGTGCCCAAGGATCGGCCGGGGTATAAGAGTATTGTTCCCCTGGCTGATATTTTATCGGAAATTTTTGAGGTGGGTCCCAAGACAAAAAAAGTAGCAGGGTATTATCAAAGGGCTGTTGAATCTCTGGGGCCGGAACTTGGTATTCTTATTGATCGCTCCTTTGATGAAATCAAGGCTGCTGGTGTGCCGCTGCTGGCAGAGGCCATAATGAAGATGCGCACAGGTGATATCCATATAGATCCCGGATTTGACGGTGAATTCGGCAAGGTGAATATTTTTGGTCGCCGGGAAAAAGAACTTTTGCGGGGGGAAAAAAATCTTTTTTTCAGCCTGCCAGGCCCCAAGGTCCCCAAAAAAAAGAGTTCCCCTTCCCCGGGTCCGGTAAAATTAGGTTTGTTAAAATCAGGTTCGGTAAAATCAGGTTCGGTAAAATCAGGTTCGGTAAAACCAGGTTTGGAAAAATTAATTGTGAAAAAAAAGAAGCCCTTTTCTTCCAAATCAAACCGGCCGGCAAGGGAACCCGGGCTTTTGGAAGGATTGAATCCAAGCCAAAAACAGGCGGTTGAATCCTGTAACCCTGCCATTTTGATCCAGGCAGGTCCAGGTACGGGTAAAACCAGAACCTTGACTGCTAAAATTGCCTACCTGGTTTCTGAAAAGAAAACAGATCCAAACTCAATCCTGGCCCTGACATTTACCAACAAGGCAGCCAGACATCTTGCCCGGCGTGTTGATGGCTTTCTTCCCAAGGGGAAGACCCAGGTCCTGGCTGCCACATTCCATGGATTTTGTCTGAAATTTTTAAAGGAAAATTTGGAATTTAATGCCGGTCTTATGGATGACAGCCTGAGACTGGAAAAAATTAAGACAGGGCTTGAATCAGCGGTCCAGGCATTAACCATTGATAAAAAAAACCTTGGCGGCTTTTCAGGGAAAAAAGGGGTGGGTCAATTGGACCGGATAATTTCCCTGTGTAAACAGCAGTTAC